>CACIAQ010000044.1 GCA_902584635.1 uncultured Alphaproteobacteria bacterium | reverse complement strand
ATCGACCAGCTTAAACTGTTGATTGCTTTGAACCCGTCAAAAGAAACAGATATGTTCCGAACTTCTAGCAAATCGTTCATTTGTTTATCACCCTTTCTTTTACTTTTTCTATCAAACCAAACAATCCATTTTGAGTAGCAAGGGTGATACTTACAAAACTAAGACCAAGTATAATAAGCCACCAATCGACCCAGTTGATATTAATAATCCAAAAATCAATATTAGGTATTTGACCACTTGTAAAAAAACTAGATATTAAAGATACAAACGCAGCTCCCAAAACGGCTCCAATTAACTTTCCTCTCCCTCCAATTGAGACCCAAACAGCTAGATATATTGACGCTATTGGTGCCAGTTCAGTTGGATTAACTATTCCTGCCTGAGGATAGTAAAGGCTTCCAGCAATTGCTGCCATTACTGCCGTAACAACAAATATAAGTAACTTATAAAGCTCGACATTATATCCTAGAAAACGAACTCTAGCTTCATCATCGCGAATACCCACTAGCAAGTTACCAAGCTTTGATTTGGTAATAATAGACGCTATGTAAAAGCCGCAACAGAGAGCAAATGTCGATAACCAAAGAAATATGACTGAAATTACGTCTTGTGTGAGATTTCCATATCCAGGAATATTTTGTAATCCGGAAAGCCCATTATTGCCTCTCAATCCGCTATCATTTTGGAATAAGTAGAGGGATAATGCTAAAGTCATGGCTTGAGTAAGAATTGACAAATATACGCCTGTGACTCTTGAGCGAAAGGCTAGCCAACCAAAAACCAATGCCAGTAGGCCCGGTATAATCACAATTAGTAGAAGATGAATTATTAAAGAGTCCGCAAAAATCCAAACGATTGGAATATCAGACCCACCTACCACCCCAAATATCTGATTTCCAATAGCCTCTTTAGTCTCTTCGGGAGTTAAAGGGATTAACTGCTCACTTGCAGCACTTATAACTATTTCTTTTGTCCTTTCATACATTAACCACATGCCAATAAGATAACCGCCCAATGCAAAAAACGCCATATGGCCTAGTGAAAGTATCCCACAGTATCCCCAGACTAAATCTAGGGCAATCGCAGCCAGACACAGCATCAAAGTTTTTCCTAACACTTTAACAAAACTAGTAGACAATAAGCCCATTGCAAGTTCACTCGCTATCGTTACAAAAAGAGAAAATAGAAAAAAAAATATCACAAAATTTAAACTTTGATTTCTTTTTATAAAACTCATACTTAGTCTCCTGCGGCTCTTCCCCGAAGAGCTACGATCCCTCGAGGTCTAAACTGTATAAAAATAATTATGAAAATAATCATATATGTCTGGGCGGCCAACGTGTTTGAGGGATTAAACCACTCAATTACTTTTTGTAAAAAGCCAATTAAAGTAGCTCCAGCCAATGTTCCCCATATACTACCCACACCTCCAACCACTACTGTCATGAAGCTTTGTACAATATAATCATTGCCAAGCTCAGAAGTAACTTTAGCATATAAACCAATGCCAACACCCGCGATGCCTGCGATTCCTGAACCTAAGCCAAAAGTAAACATGTTTATCTGATCAGGATTAACTCCCATACTAGCAGCCATGGAGGGATTTTGGGTAACGGCTCGCGTCTCAAGTCCAAAGCGAGTTCTGTTTAGAACGTAAATTAAAATAATTGTAAAGGCGATGCTCAAAACAAAAATAGCGACCCTAATCCAACTTATTGAAATAATCTCATTAAATATCAACGCCCCGTCTAGCCATTCAGGTGATGTCAAAGGTCTAGCCTGGGTTCCAAATATAATTTTTGCTAGTTGTTGAAGTGCGATGCTTATTCCAAACGTAGCCAGTAAAGTTTCTAATGGTCTCTTATACAATTTTTTAATTACCAATCTTTCCATTACAATTCCGGCGAAAAAGGTAACGAGAAAAGCAACAGGAATAGCAATAAGTATAGATAAAGTATAATTGGTTACGAAAAGTTGGACTACATATCCTGAATAAGCACCCATCATGATAAATTCACCATGTGCCATATTAATTACTCGCATGACACCAAATGTTATTGCTAAGCCGATTGCAGCTAAAAAATAAATCGACGCAAGACTTAGACCCTCTAAGATTAAATCTATGAAGCTAAAGACTGATACCCGACCATTAATTACATTGAGTGTCTCTGTTGCAGAATTTGTTACTTCTCTCGAACTTTCCGCGTATTCTTCATAAAAGACATATTGCGAGACAATATTCTTCATATCTTCTATTGAAACCACGGGCTCTACTTTCTCATTTTTTATCAGTCGGTTAAGCACCCTAATTCTTTTTTGATAACTATCAAGTGAATGCGCCTCCTCTCTCTTGATATTTCCAATCTCTGCCTGTTGAGTGAGAATATCTTTAAGTTTTTTTTGTGTTAAAATTTCAGGCGCTTTTCCTTCTTTAACTAGCATTAGATAGGCATCAAGGTCAGTAAATGAACCCTCAATAGAGCTGGAATGATTTGTCTCTGAAAAGTCGTATTGGTCAATCGCTCCTGTCTCGGGCTCCAATATCTGAGAAATATTTATATTGTCTGGAATTACCTTCTCAGCTTTTAATGCAGTCCTTATAATTTGGTTTAAAACTCCTCTTACATCAATGCCTAGGTCATTTTTTAGAGATCGAATTACTTCAACTCTCTTTGAAATATTCTTCTCAAACCTTACTGTTAATAGCTTTTCCAATCTGATCATTCTATTTTTTATTTTCAGATTATTTTCTATTTCAATAGCCTTTCTCAATGGCACCCTAAATTTTTCTTCTGGTTTTCTTGCAATTGAGTCTAAGGTCTTTGATCGTATAGAGGGATCTGCATTTAAAAGTTGGAATTGTACTAGGGCCGAAGAAATAATTGCCCTTACACCACTATTTGGCTTAATTTGCTTTATCTTTTTTTTGTCAATAACTTCAATCAGTTGTTCGTCAACTACATCAAATATCTTATAAGATTTCTTCTCTAGCTTCTTTGCTGTTACGACTAATCCATCAGATTTCCTAAACCAAAGTTCTTTATTGAGCCAACTTAATAAGAACTTCTCTGTACCGCCAGAATTTAGTTCCAAAAGGCTGTCAATTACAGGACTTATCGTCTTTGAAGAACTCTTATGGAAACTAGCTTTATTCGTCAAAATAAACTCTTTTAAATCTTTGTCTGATGCAACTGAAGCAGAGGCAAACAACATTACTCCAACAAAAATAAAAAACGTTTTCACTTAACTAGTTCCAAAAAAAGTTGTGGGGATAAAATATCCCCACAATAATCCAAAATCATAGTCAATAATTGGACTTCATCTGCACACACGTTTTAGTTTCAGTATTATACATACCACAACCCATATCTTTCCAATCTGACATCAAAGGCTTGGACTCTGCCAAGTAATCTGTCCAAGCATCACCAGGTACCTCAGAGGTCTGACTGATAATATCGAACTGCCCATCAGCTTGTATTTCGCCAATCAATACAGGCTTCGCAAGATGGTGATTTGGAAGCATTTCAGCCATTCCACCTGTCAAATTTGGAACCTTTAAACCGTACATTGCTTTTCGAACTGCATCTACATCAGTCGTTCCAGCTTTTTCGACAGCCTTAACATACATCTCAAACCCGATTACATGTGCCTCCATTGGATCATTAGTAACGCGATTATCGCCCATGGTCGCTTTCCAATCTTTAATAAAGGCATCATTCAGATCAGACTCTGCACTTTGAAAATAATTCCATGCCGCTAAGTGCCCCACTAAATTTGCTGTATCAAGCCCAGACAGCTCTTCTTCACCTACAGAAAACGCAACTACTGGAATATCATCTGCGGAAATACCTGCAGCGGCCAACTCCTTATAAAATCCAATATTAGCATCACCATTAATTGTTGAAATTACGCCAACCTTTTTTCCATCTGCTCCCAAAGCGACTACGTCAGCAACAATTTTAGACCAGTCGGAGTGACCAAATGGTGTATAGTTAACAAAAATATCTGATGCCGGTATTCCTTTATCAATAAGGTACTGATTGAGAATTTTATTGGTAGTTCTAGGATAAACATAGTCCGTACCCAACAATGCAAATTTCTCTACACCGAGTTCTTCCAAATAGTAATCTGTTGCCGGTATGGCCTGCTGGTTTGGTGCTGCTCCGGTGTAGAAGACATTTTTAGAACTTTCTTCCCCCTCGTACTGGACAGGATAAAAAAGTAACCCATTAAGTTCTTCTATGACAGGTAATACGGACTTTCGGGAAACAGAGGTCCAGCATCCAAACATAACGTCCACTTCTTGAACGGTTAATAACTCTCTAGCTTTTTCAGCAAAAAGTGGCCAGTCAGAAGCTGGGTCAACAACTACTGGAACTAGTTTCTCTCCATTTATACCACCTTTTGCATTCTGCTTTTCTATAAGCATAAGCATTGTATCTTTTAGAGTTGTTTCAGATATAGCCATCGTACCAGATAATGAATGTAATATCCCTATTTTAATATCTGAAAACGAAGGCACGGTTGATGTTAAAAAAACTATACTCGTTACTAAGCCATATAAATTTTTTCTTATCATAATATTTTTACTCCAATAAGCGCGCCAGCACGAAGTAAATAAAAAGCTTGTTTATTTTTGCTTATCTATTAGCTTAGACCGGCACTATGTTGCATTTGCGTGCGGTCTTCATAGCAGTCGGCTGCACGCATCTTTAGCACATGCACCCCCCGATTCTTCTGTACAATTCAAAATTATAACTTGAACAGTAAAAGTGAAGCGACAAGACTTTGTTACGTGACGTAAGATGCGATTATTATGCACATTTTTTAATCAAAATTCATTAATTGATCAGTTTTTAAGCAAATTAAACAAATATTTTTCAGCACATAACAGCATTTCTAAGTCTGGAATACCCAAAAAATTCTCGATTCCAATAGCGTTTATCAGCTGTACCGTGCTTAAGTTCCCCTTTGCACCAGGGGCATAAGGGCAACCTCCAAGTCCACCTATCGCGGTGTCAAATGTTGTTATTCCATATTTGAGACCGACTTCAACATTTTTAATTGCATTATCTGATGTATCATGAAAATGTCCGGCAAGTTGCTGTGGATTTAAACTTCCACATATAACATTAAGTAGTTCATCAATTTTTTTTGGAGTTCCCTTTCCAATTGTGTCTCCCAAGGAAACTTCATAGCATCCCATGTCAAGAAGCTTTGAGGAAACCTCCAAAACACGTTTTGGAGCAACATAACCTTCATAAGGACACTCTACTACACATGACACATACCCTCTTACGGGTATCTTTTTTTGCCTTGCCTTTTCGAAAATATCTCGGAATCTTTCTAAACTTTCGTCTATTGAGCAATTGACATTTTTTTGAGAAAAAGTCTCTGACGCAGCAGCAAAGACTGCTACCTCATCTACCTTAGCGTGCAATGCATTTTCAAAACCCTTTAGGTTTGGCGTCAAAGCGGTGTATTTAACGCCGTCTCCTCTTATAATTTCCTCAAAAATTTCATTGGTGCCCCTCATCTGAGGAACCCACTTTGCACTCACAAAACTACCGCATTCTATTTTTTCTATTCCTGTAGTACTAAGGATGTTAATTAGTTCAATTTTCTTATTTATTGGGATTTCGTTTTTGATGTTTTGCAGACCATCTCTGGGCCCTACCTCAAAAACACTAATTTTCTCAGCCATCTCATTCTATTTCTAAAAGTGTCTCACCTTTTTCAATCAAGTCGCCTTTTTTATTTTTTAACCCTAAAACTTTCCCACTTTGAGGCGCAACTAACTTATACTCCATCTTCATCGCTTCTACAAATACGACTGCTTCATCTTTAGATACAATCTGCCCGTTTTTTACCAAAATTTTTGCGATACTTCCGGTTATAGGTGCAACAATTTTTCTCTCTTGCACATCAATTTTATTACCTTGATATGTATTAGTAATATTTTCAAAGACAAATTTTATTCCCTCTCTATATAAACTTAGTGTTTTGTCTTTTGCTTTAAAATCAAAACTGACCGATCTTTGGTCTATATCGAATGAAATAATTTTTTTACTTGAAAAAACGTTTTCTACTAAAGCGATTTCATCTCCAAAATTTAATTGGAATTTTCTTCCATCGCTTGAATTGACCTTTATCGCATAGCTTTTTTCTTGCTGTCTCAACAAGATATTTGCAGAGCCAGTCCCCCATAGCCTCCACATTTTATTCTTAATTTGTGCTTCTGCGTTTAAAATGACTAGAGTAGCAGCTACTATGTCAGTTGGGTTTGGTAAAAGTCTTTTAAATTTTAAAGCCAGATCATCAAGATCTGTAATTTGGATTATATCCGTTCTAAATATCTCGCTATTCAAAATATAGCTCAGAAAATCTTTATTGGTCTTAATTCCCCGAACCTTTAATTCTTCTAGACAACTAACAAGTTTGGTCCTAGCTTCTTCTCTATCATTAGAATGCACTATAACTTTTCCTAACATTGGATCATAAAATGTACTTACGTGATCACCAGATCTTACACCAAAATCAAATCTTCCTTCATTTGGAAGATACAAAGCTTGAATGACCCCTGGGCTGGGTAAAAAGTCATTTTTAGGATCCTCCGCATATATTCTGGCTTCTATTGCATGTCCGCAGGGTATCAGTTTTTCATTATCAATATTAAGTTTTTTTCCTAACGCTATGTTTATCTGTAACTCAACAAGATCCATACCTAAAATTTCCTCTGTAACAGGATGCTCTACCTGTAGCCTTGTATTCATTTCAAGAAAGAAAAAAGGTAGCTCTTCCTTTTGAGATTGAACATCGACTATAAATTCTATGGTTCCCAAGCTTTGATAATTTATTTTATTAGCAATATCTATTGCCGCCTTATACATTCGTATTTTTGTTGGTTTGGGAATTGATAAGGATGGAGCCTCTTCTAAAACTTTCTGGTATCTCCTTTGTGATGAACAATCACGTTCGAATAAATGTATACAGTTTCCATGATTATCTCTTGCAATTTGTATCTCAATATGTTTCCCACCTTTGATATATTTTTCAATTATCACCTCTTCGTCTTTAAAGCTATTTTGAGCTTCTCTTGTAACTGCTTCAATAGAGTCCTGTAGGTCACTTTCGTTATACGCAACTCTCATTCCTTTACCTCCACCACCTGCGGCGGCTTTAGCAATTACTGGAAAGCCTATTTTTTTCGCTTTCTTTTTATTCTCTACTGGTTTTTCCTTATCGACCAAAAAACCATTTACCAGCGGAATATTAGCTGATGAAATAATTTTTTTTGCATTATTCTTATTACCCATTGCTTTGATTGACTTCCAATTAGGGCCAATAAATTTGACCCCGCTTGCCTCGACCTTCTTTGCAAAAAGATAGTTCTCTGAGAGGAAGCCATAACCAGGGTGTATTGCTTCGATTTTATTTTTCACCGCAACGTCAATGACTTTTTTTATATTTAAATAGCTTTTTTTTGACTCCGCATAGCCAATATAAACTGCAACATCCGCCTCTTTTGTATGCATAGAATGTTTATCCGCTTCTGAATAGACCGCATATGTTTTTATCCCGAGGCGCCTTGCTGACTTGATTATACGGCGCGCAATTTCTCCTCGATTGGCTATTAAGATACTTTTGAACATCATTACATTCTAAAGACCCCGAACTTTGTCTCTTGAACAGGTGCGTTCATTGCAATTTCAAGAGATAAAGCAACGACTTCTCTAGTTTTTCTGGGGTCAATAATTCCATCGTCCCATAAATGTGCTGATGCAAAAGTAGCTTCAGACTTATGCACAAACATGTCCAAAATTGGTTTTTTAATGTTATTTATTTCTTTCTTTGAAAGTTTCTCACCCTTTGCTTTCGCTGCTGCAATATTTACCTCTGCCATTACTCCAGCAGCCTGCTCGCCTCCCATGACGGCGACTTTTGCATTAGGCCATGTCCACACAAATCGAGGCCCAAAAGCTCGACCACACATTCCATAATTACCAGCGCCATATGAGCCTCCCACTATTACGGTTATTTTCGGAACATTTGCACAAGATACGGCATGAACAAGTTTGGCACCATCGCTCGCAATCCCAGTTTGCTCATACTTTTTCCCAACCATAAATCCCGTTATATTTTGTAGAAAAAGTAATGGTATTTTTCTTTGACAACAAAGTTCTATAAAGTGAGCCCCTTTTTTTGAACTCTCAGAAAACAAAACTCCGTTATTTCCTAAAATACCAACCTCAACTCCACAAACCTTAGCAAAACCACATACAAGTGTTTCTCCATAGGTCGCTTTAAATTCTGAAAATTTGGATCCGTCAACAATGCGCCCTATCAAATTGAATATATCGAAACCCTTCTTTGGATCAGAATTCACGAACCCAAGAAGGTCATCTGGATCAAGCATCGGTGGATTATAGTTTAAACGCTTGTATTCTGGAATGGATGACAAATCATTTATAATCATTCTGGTTAGGGATATCGCATGTTCATCATTATCTGCCAAATAATCAGCAACACCTGATAGTCTGGCATGAGTGTCTCCACCACCTAATGTTTCCGCATCGACAATTTCACCCGTCGCTTGCTTTAGAAGCGGTGGGCCAGCTAAAAATATTGTGCCCTGGTTCTTCACAATTATTGTTTGATCTGACATAGCAGGCAGATATGCCCCACCAGCAGTACAGGACCCCATAACGACTGCGATTTGTGGTATACCTCTCGCGCTCATTTGCGCCTGATTAAAGAATATTCGTCCAAAATGATTCTTGTCAGGAAACACGTCATCCCATGAGGGTAGATTTGCACCACCACTATCTACAAGGTAGGTACATGGAAGATTATTTTCAGCTGCAATTTCCTGTGCTCTTAGGTGTTTTTTTACTGTCAAAGGATAGTAACTTCCACCCTTAACAGTTGCATCATTACAAATAATCATACAGAGTCGCTTGGAGATGAGTCCGATGCCTGCGATCGCACCGGCGGAAGGCACCTCATTTTTATACTCGCCATTAGCGGCAAAGAGCCCAACTTCCAAAAAAAATGATCCTGTATCAAGCAGATTAGCTACTCTGTCTCTTGGTAGCATTTTTTCCTCTTTTCACATGGCGTGCTTTTGAATTTTCTGAACCACCTGATATCAGCCTTTTTGCTAAGCTATCCACCTTTTCAATGGCTTTTTTCATAGCAAAATAATTCTCTTTAAATTGCTTGGAATTAGTTGGTCTTTCAGACCCTACGTTTTTCATTAGCTTGGCTTTGTTTCTTCGAACAACTCTCTTCCAATAAGCATACGCCTAATTTCTGAAGTCCCCGCACCAATCTCATACAGTTTTGCATCACGTAAAAGCCTGCCCGTGGGATAATCATTAATATACCCATTGCCACCAAGACATTGAATTGCATCAAGCGCTAACTGAGTTGCTTTCTCAGCCGCATAAAGTATGCACCCAGCTGAGTCTTTTCTCGTCGTTTGACCTTCATCACAAGCTTTTGCAACAGCGTATACATATGATCTGCATGCATTCATGGTGGTGTACATGTCTGCGATCTTTCCCTGCATTAATTGGAACGTTCCTATAGGCTTACCAAATTGCTCTCTTTGATGAATATAGGGTACTACCACATCCATCGCTCCAGCCATTATGCCAACCGGACCAGCTGCTAAAACTACTCTTTCGTAGTCAAGCCCAGACATAAGAACATTTACACCCTTCCCTTCCTCCCCAAGAACATTTTCATAGGGCACTTCACAATTTTCAAAAATTAACTCTGACGTATTCGATCCACGCATTCCAAGTTTATCAAGTTTCTTTCCCGTAGAAAAACCTTCCATACCTTTTTCTATGAGAAAGGCAGTTATGCCTTTAGGACCTGCTGAGACATCTGTTTTAGCATACACGACTAGGGTATCAGCATCAGGCCCATTGGTAATCCACATTTTTGATCCATTTAGTAAATAATAATCATTTCGTTTTTCTGCCTTTAGCTTCATTGAAACAACATCAGAGCCAGCACTTGGCTCCGACATTGCGAGCGATCCTATATGTTCACCACTTATTAATTTTGGTAAATATTTATTTTTTTGTTGCTCGTTTCCCCATCTATAAATTTGGTTTATACACAAATTCGAGTGCGCTCCATATGACATTCCTATTGCCGCATTGGCTCTACTGATTTCCTCAACCGCAACACAATGGGCAAGATACCCCATATCGACACCGCCAAACTCTTCAGAGATTGTTATTCCATGCAAGCCCAAATCTCCCATCATCTCCCAAAGCTCCATGGGAAAGTCGTTGGACCTATCTACTTCTGCAGACTTTGGAGCAATTTCTTCTAGCGCAAATTTCCGAACGGTCTCTCTGAGCGCATCTATATCTTCCCCTAAGCCAAAATCCATTGTTGCATTAAACATCTTTACACGAACCTCTATTTTGGTGCCATACGGATCGCACCATCCAACCGAATTGTCTCTCCGTTGAGCATACTATTTTCTACAATCTGAACACTTAAATCAGCAAATTCTGAGGGTGACCCCAATCTCGGAGGAAAGGGTACCGATTTACCCAGGGCATCCTGAACATCCTCGGGTAAACTCCGTAACATAGGCGTACTAAAAAGACCTGGCGCAATTGTAACTACCCTAATTCCATCTTTTGCTAAATCACGCGCCATTGGTAATGTCATTCCAACCACACCTCCCTTAGAGGCTGAGTAAGCAATCTGTCCGATTTGACCATCGAAAGCAGCAACTGATGCTGTATTAATTATAACGCCTTTTTCTTGATCATCGCTTAACACGGTATTCTGCTCTGACATCCCCAAAGCACTTTGAGACGCTACATTAAAAGTACCAATTAGATTTATACGTATTGTTTTATCAAATAATTCAAATTGATGGTTTCGACCCTTAGAAACCGTTTTTTGAGAAAAACCAATACCTGCACAATTCACGCAAACGCTTTCCTGCCCAATTCTCTCTCTTATTGAACTAAGGCCGTTCGCCACTGATTGAGGGTCAGATACATCCACTTTCTCAAAAGTAACTCCATGCTGACTGGCAACTTTTGACCCTTCCTCTTCATTCATATCGAAGACTGCAACTTTTGCTCCTAAAAAAACAAATTTTTCGACGACCGCTAAGCCTAGTCCAGATGCTCCTCCGGTAACTAATGCCGCGGTCTTATCTGAAATCTTCATGGTCTTTCTATAGCCATTGCTAGACCCTCACCGCCGCCTAAACAAATAGCCGCAACACCTTTTTTCAAATTTCTTTTTTCTAATGCATTAAGTAGCGTCACAAGAATTCTAGCTCCCGAAGCTCCAATTGGATGTCCTAGAGCACAGGCACCACCATTAACATTTATCTTTTCTCTAGGAATGTTTAGCTCCTTCATAAAACCCATAGGAACAACTGCGAAAGCTTCATTTACTTCCCACAAATCAACTTCGTCTGCTGACCATCCTACTCTTTCTAGCAACTTCTTAGCAGCTGGGATAGGTGCTGTAGTAAACATTCCTGGCTTATGGGCATGTACAGTATGTCCCAAAATTGTCGCTCGTACAGGAAGTGAAAGCTCGTTAGCTCTTTCTTCAGAGCTAACTAATAGTACTGCTGCACCATCAGAAATTGAGGAAGAGTTAGCTGCCGTAACTGTTCCATCTTTTTTGAATGCAGGCTTTAAATTTGGAATTTTTTCTGGTTGTGCATTCTTAGGTTGCTCGTCCTCTTTAATGGTTATGTCACCCTTTCTTGTTTTAATAGTAATTGGCGAAATTTCTTTATCAAAGGCGTTCTCTTTTTGAGCACTTAGAGCATTATTTAACGAACCTATAGCATATTCATCTTGCTGTTCTCTCGTGAATTGAAATAACTCAGCCGTATCTTCTGCATATGTGCCCATCAATCTTCCTGGCTCATAAGCATCTTCTAATCCGTCTAGGAACATATGGTCATACATTTGTTGATGACCAACACGTGCACCAGCTCTCATTTTTAGAGAGAGGTAAGGAGCGTTAGTCATACTCTCCATTCCACCCGCCGCCACCAACTCACTGGTTCCAGCTTTTATTTGATCGTGTGCGTATATAACAGACTTTAGACCTGATCCACACATCTTATTCAAAGTGACAGCGGGCACATTTTCGGAGAGACCTGCGTTGAAAGAGGCTTGCCTAGCGGGAGCTTGCCCTTGACCTGCTGACAAAACATTGCCCATTATGACTTCATCTATACTCTCGTTTTTAATACCAGCATTTTCTATTGCGCCTTTTATTGCTGCTCCACCTAGCTCGGACGCCGTCGCTTGGCTCATTTCACCATGAAAGCCTCCCATTGGTGTCCTTGAAGCTCCAACAATTACAACTTTTTTCATTTTGACCCCCTTATCTAATCAAATGTTCTTTGGTCGTCTATTACCTTTCCATCATTTGGTAATGACCCAGGCGTGACTAATTCTACATCACCCTTAAGTTTAAGTATTTCCTTTACGATAGGATTGTAATCTTTATTTATCTCACCTTCAATCTCTAAAAGGACAGTCATTATGTCATTATTATCGCTCCGCGTTACATTCACCCTAGCCTTTTTAATTTCTGATGATCTGCCAACTAAATCGGCAACTTGCTCAGGTCTAACGAACATGCCTTTAATTTTTGTTGTCTGGTCAGCTCTCCCTCGCCAACCAACAATCCTCATATTAGTCCTACCACACTCACTTTTCCCGGGAGCAAAAGCCGACAAGTCGCCCGTTGCGAACCTGATCAGTGGATAATCTGAGTTTAAAGATGTTACTAGCACTTCTCCAATTTCCCCTTCTGCAACGGGATCGCCTGTACCCGGCGTTACTATTTCAACGATAACGCCTTCATCAACAACCATCGGCGCATCCGCTACAGTCTCATAAGCAACATTGCCTAAATCTGCGGTCCCATAATTTTGCAGACACATAATGCCTTTTTCTTTATAATTTTGTCTTGTTTTTGGGAAAAGAGGACCACCTCCTACAAGTGCTTTTTTAATCTTTGATAGATCTAGCCCTAGTTCATCTCCCTTTTCTAAAATAATTTGCAGAAAATCAGGTACTCCTATGTAAGCTGTTACACCAATTTCACTGGCCGCTCGCGCTTGTAATTCTGTTTGTCCGGTCCCAGCAGGAAATACTGTAGCACCTACAGCTAGTATACCTTGTTCACTCAACATTCCAGCCGGCGTGAAATGATAAGAGAAGCAGTTCTGCACAATGTCGCCTTTTCCTATTCCAGCCGCATTGAGTGCTCGGGCAGATCGCCACCAATCTTTTTTAACCATACCAGGTTCGTAAATTGGTCCTGGAGACTGAAAAATTTGGTTTAAGTCTTGAACAGACCCTGATATTAAACCACCAAGAGGTGGATCTTGGGCTTGTAGTCTAA
>CACIAQ010000043.1 GCA_902584635.1 uncultured Alphaproteobacteria bacterium | reverse complement strand
ATAACCATTTCCGCTTCGCAAGCTAACTGTTCACCAACGTATCCTTGACCCTTTCCTTTGCAAATACCTCGTTTCCAAGATACAACCTCTGTTTTTATTTCAAATTTTTCTCCGGGGAATACCTCTCTCTTTAAGTTAATTTTATGTGATATTGCGTAAGTAATCTTACCTTTATTACCTTTTAGAGTTGTTATCGCTACTGTTAGCATCTGAGCTAGTGCCTCCAACTGAAGAGCACCTGGAAAGTTGGGATGACCCGGGAAGTGTTTGGGAAAAAACCACTCATTATTGCTCAAATTCTTATATCCATTTGCAAATTTTCCTGGTTCAACACAAGTTACAAAATCGATCATCAAATATGGATACCTATTAGGCTGATAGTCCAGCAGTTCATAACTGTTTAAACTGAATTGGTTTGAGGGCTTTTCCATTTGGATGGCTAAAAATCTATTTTATATTTTTTCAATATTTCTTTCCCTATTTCAAAGGAGCTGAAATCAATGATGTCGTCCATTTCCATTACTATGTCGAAAACTTCTTCAAGATTACTTATCATCGTCATGTGTCCAACGGAGTCCCACTCTGGTATTGACTCGTATTTTAGCTCTTCATTCAACATACTTTTTTCTATGTCAAAACTCTCCATAAAAGCTTTTTCATATTTTTCTATATTACGCGCGTCCGGCATTTCCTCAATTCTCCTGCACATCTTAATACAGTGTCTGCAAAATTAGTATGATTGATCAAATCATCGGTGTACAGAAAAAAGAGCATCAAAAGCAAAGGGTTATAGTGATGTATGATTTTTAAAAACTTTGTCATCGTGCTATCGTACTCACAGATGTTTTACAAAGTTTTAAGCTTGTTTAAAATGAAGCAATGAAAAATATTTCCAAATTGGCTTATGTATATGACCTCGATCCTAGGCTGGGTCTGGGACATTTCACACGTACCAACCGACTTGTAAAAGAGTTTAGAAGAAAAGGAGTCAAATGTTATCTGGCTCTCGAAGATAAGCATAGAAATTTTCATAAAAAAATAATCAGGGATGAGACGCCCATATATTTTGAGAAGACAAAAAAATCATTTAAATTGCTCGTGGCGAAACTGAAAAAAAACGAGATTCACTCAGTTTTAATTGACTCATACTCTTTCGGTTTCAAATGGGAAAAATATTTAAGTGAAGAAGGTTTTTTTATCATAGCCATAGACGACCATTTAAAAAAACGTTCAGCCAACATGATTTTCACGAACAAACCAGAAATCGAACGAAAATTTCAAAATAGTAAATCACAAAAATGGTTTATGGGCCCAGAGTTTGCGCTTTTAGGTCAAGAAAAAAAAAGGGATGTGAAGAAAAAAAAATCTATAAATAGCATACTTCTTCATGGGGGAGGATCGAGCTTATTCAATTTAATGAAAGATTTTACAATAGGGACCATTGAGTGTGCTAAGAAAAATTCTATTGATCTTTCAATAGTTTGTACAACGGAAGAATCCCAAAGATATGTCGAAAGCTTACTATCTAATAAAGTCCGCAGTATTAAAATTAAAGTTCTTCCGTTTAAAAAGGATTTAGCCAAAGTGCTTCACAATTATGATGTGGTTGCAGGTCCCTCTGGCACAACTACTTTCGAAACAATTTTAGCTGGATCATTCCCTTTCACCTTTCAATTAAAAGATGATGGCCGAGATTCCTTGAATGCGTTTAGCCAAATAGGTCATCTTCTTCATCTAAAACATTTTGAAAAGAATAATTCTAAAATAATTGCAGATTGCTGGCAGCTTATTTTAGAAAAGAAGTTACGCCTATCTTCTATATTAAGCTTAAAGTCCCATCAAATTGACGGTAAAGGTGCCATAAGAACCGTAAAACATGTTCTTAGTGAATTAAACCGAGAAAGCAAAGAATCTTTCACTGAAAAAAAAGTAAAAGAAAAACCATTGAGCAATTTTACCTCTATAAAGTCTAATTTTGGTGAGATGAGAGATTTCTTAGAGTTACGAAATCAAGAAAGTGTTCAAAGAGTTTCAACTTCCCCAGAACACGTAATCTCTTGGCCGGAACATGTGAGATGGTGGCTTAATCCAAATATTCAGAAATTTTCTTTTAAAAAAGACAAAAAAACTGTTGGGTACTATTGGATAAAAAAAAATTTAGATGCAACGGGGAACTTCTTAACAAGTGGATGGTTTTTAAATGACACTCTTGACGATAAGCTAAGGCTAGCTAAGGAATTGACAGCATGCAAGGTACTAAAGGTGAAGAGATACTATGTAGACTTTACATGGATAATAATTATGCG
The DNA here is from genome assembly GCA_902584635.1 of uncultured Alphaproteobacteria bacterium. GTDB lineage: Bacteria > Pseudomonadota > Alphaproteobacteria > Rhodobacterales > Rhodobacteraceae > CACIJG01. Next base: position 11,332 of record CACIAQ010000043.1, on the reverse strand, counting down.
AAATAACAACAAAATTGTTGAAAAATTGAACTCAAGCTGTGGCTTTAAAATTGCAAGCAAATTATCGAGAAGAAGAGCGAAAGAGTGTTTTCGAATAGACTTAAATGATTATATAGTAATGGAGATGAAATTATAAAAAGTATGGTATTTAAAGCATTAATCGACCCCTCTAACTCGGAAGTTTCAGTGATTGCCGAGATGTCCGGGAACCATCAAAGTTCATTAAAATCCGCTATGCAATTTGTTGAAAAAGCTATTAGGTATGAAGCTGATATAATAAAGTTTCAGGTTTATAAGCCAGAAACTATTACGTTAAAGTCAACATTTAAAGACTTCAGAGTTGAGAGTAAAAGTAGTTGGAAGGAGTACAAGTTTCTGTATGACTTGTATGAAAAAGCGTATACTCCTTGGGATTGGATTGAAACATTAGCGTCATATCTTGATTCAGTCCAATTTCCTTGGTTCGCTTCTCCTTTTGACCAAACCGCAATCGAGTTTTTAGAAAAAATTGGTTGTCCTGCCTACAAGGTTGCCTCACCAGAGATAACAGACGTAGGATTGATTGAAACATTATCAACGACCGGCAAACCAATAATTCTTTCTACCGGAGTAGCTAATAAAACTGATTTAGACTTAGCTGTAAATACTATTAGAAAAAAACATTGCAAATTTGCAATATTAAAATGCACATCAGCTTACCCTGCTCCAAATGATGACTTAAATTTAAACGCAATCCCTAAACTCATTGAGAATTATAACTGTGCTATAGGGTTTTCTGATCATACAATTGGTTTCGATGCTGCTAAGACAGCTGTCGCACTTGGGGCGACGATTATTGAAAAACACTTTAAACTTGACGGTGACAAAACATCAATTGACGCTCACTTTTCTGCTAACATTTCGGAGCTTCCAAAATTCAAGAGGGAAATTAAAAATATACGCATGTCTCTTGGCAAAAATAATTTAGCCATAGAAAAAAGTGTTAAATCGGGCCTTAATGGGCGGCGTTCGCTTTATGTAGTAAAGAACATTAAAAAGGGTGAGCGTTTTACAGTAGAAAATGTGAAATCAATTAGACCGGTGCATGGACTTCATCCTAAATACCTGAAAAGGGTGCTTAATAAGACCGCAACAAAAAATATTAATGCAGGAAGCCGGTTAGAGAAAAACCTAATTTCTGATTTCTAGAATTTTTTAATTCTATAAAATTTAGATAAAACACTCTATTGTAGAAGAACTAGATAGCTATTTACTATAAATGGCACAGGTCCTGCATCTTGAAGACTGACATATAGGTTTAGGTATGAAAAGAATATTATTTATAAATCCCAGTCTTAGACTTCATTCTAAAACAAAATTTTTACCGGTAGGCATAGCATCCGTAATGACTTATTTGCAGTCTCAAGGGATAAAATTTGATTTTTTGGACATAGATATAGACGATATAGAGGACACAGATGTAAAATTGTATCTAGAAAGAAATAGATACGATATCGTTTTAACAGGCAGTATAGTGACCCATTACAAATGGATGAAATGGTTGACCAAATCCATCCGTCATTATAATCCAAAGTCAATTATTATTGTTGGCAATTCAGTTGCAGGAAGTATACCGACACTTTTTCTAACTAACTCCGATGCTGATATCGCCATTATGGGTGAAGGAGAACTTTCTACGAATGAAACAATTTTTAGGATCTTTAGCAACGAAGATATTAGTAACATTGAAGGAATAGCTTATAAAAAATCCAATGGTACCGTAAAAGTTAATCCAAAGCGAAAAGGATTGAAGAAATTAGATGACTTCCCAATGATAAATTGGGACCCCTTTAAAACAGAGGAATATTTCACAAAATCATATGCCGCAGCAAAGGCAGTAGATGACGAACGAATGCGCGTTATGCCAGTTGTTACTGCACGAGGTTGTGCTTTCCGATGTACATTTTGCCATTTTGTTTTCTGGAATGACCCATATAGGTACAGAAGCCCTGAAAATATTATATTGGAAATAACACGCAATATTGAAACCTACCGATGTAACTACATAGCTTTTTGGGACGACCTAAGCTTTGCATCCTTGCCTCAAGCTGAAAGGTTTGTGGATGCAATTATAAAGTCAGGCTTGAAATTTAGTTGGGTGGCCGCAGTGAGAGTAGATCTTTTTGGAAACCCAAAGCATGAATATTCAAGGAGACTAGCACTAGCGGAGAAATTTAAAGAAGCGGGCTGTTTAAGCCTTGGTTTTTCCTTAGAATCTGCCAATCAACAAATACTTGAAATGATGAACAAAAAAATTGAGGCTCAGTATTTCCTTGATCAAGTAAATATTTTAGACAAGGTCGGAATAACATCAATGATAAGTGTAGTCTTCGGATACCCAATAGAAACTCCCAGTACAATTAAAGAAACCTTTGATATGTGTTTGGAGGCACGAATATACCCAAGTATTGGGTATTTACTACCACTTCCGGCAACAGGAATGTACGATTATGCGAAGAAGAATAAATTTATAATTGATGAGAACAAATATCTTGACTCAATTACGGAAAGACAGGACTTATGCCTCAATATGACCGAGATGTCTGATGAAAAAGTTCGATCACTTATAGCTGAAGGCGCTGCAGAATTAAATGAAAAGCTCAATATTGGTTTGAAAAAAGACAACTTGTTAAAAACAGGTGGATACAACAAACACACTCAGAAAAAGAAATTGAAAAAATTCAAGAGAGAAGACAACAGCTTGATTTTGAATTATACGGAGGCAGAATTTGAGGTTGAACTGGGTGTCAATTGATTTTTACATTAAAAACTCTGATGTATTATCATTCGCAAAATCACTATAATTTGCATTAGGTTTTAATATGAAGATTGTTGACTGAAATATAAAACAAAGAGCTTATTCTGAATCTAAAGATTAAGGTATTATAGAATTTTTGATTGAAAATGATTTTTTTGGCATGACTATTGCTGATAATTAAACAAATTTTGTTTTTAGTCGTTTTTCTCATATACTAGGTTAAAGGAAGAGATACGATGGCAGTTGACTATCTAAGTGCTATAAATAAGCAAGGGTCGGGCTTGAACGTTACCCAAATTGTGGACAGTTTAGTTCAAGCTGAAACTGTACCAGTTGAAAGTCGAATCCAGAAAAATATTGATGAAAAAAACGCAGCAATCTCAGCATACGGAGTTCTTGCAGGAGAATTAGGAAAGTTAAAGGATTTTGCTACCGCCTCCAAAGGTACGACGGCGTTCTCGGTAAGCAGTAATAATTCGGCAATAGGTGTCTCAGTAACAGACCCTACAAAAGCGAAAGCGTTCGACGCTAATATATCTGTTTCCACACTTGCCTCGTCTCAAACTTTAGAATTTTCAGGATTTTCTTCTAAAACGGCAGCAATTAACACGGGCTCAATCAGCGTAGACTTTGGCGAGTGGAGCGGAAACAGCTTTTCTGTTAATACGAACAAGACCGCTCAGAGCATACAAGTTAATTCGGCCAACAATACCTTGAGTTCGTTGGCGGAGTCTTTGAGCGCCATTGACGGCGTTAATGCAGCAGTTACAGACAAAGGCGATGGAACTTTCTCATTAATAATAAATTCTGATACTGGCGCAAAAAATGCCGTTAGATTTACTGTGACGGAAGAAAGCGGAGATGCTGGGCTCTCTCAATTTGATACCACATCAAACAATTCAAGCAAGCAAGTTGTTTCAGCCACAGACGCAGCGATAAACTTGAATGGTGTGGACATAACAAGGTCCTCTAATGTTATATCGGATTTATTCGATGGATATGAGTTTCGTTTAAATTCTACAACCAGTTCAGCCGCGTCGGTTCAATCAAATACGGACTCATCCATTGCCTATGCTAAGACAAAAGAATTTGTTGATATGTTTAATGGGGTTTACTCAACATTAAATGCACTGACAAAAAGAGGGATAGATGGAGAAGAGTCAGGTGTGCTATCGAGAGATTTAACAGCCAATACTATAAAAAGAAAACTTAGATCACTTATAGCGTCTGAGCTGCCTGGATATGGTGCCAACGGCCGATTTTTATCTGAGCTTGGGATACGAACTGAAAGAGATGGGTCGATAAGCCTTTCAGAATCTGATTTCAAAAAGGCATTTGATAGAGAGCCAATACTTTTTGATGTATTGCTTAATTCGGTCGCTTCATCAGACAATCCTATGATGAAGGTTTCACATGAAAGTGAAATTTTACAACCCAAAGGTGGGGTTTACAACTTCGTTGGTGAGAACAACGGAAATCCAGCATCACTAAATGGTGTTTCTTTATCAGGAAGTACGTTGTCTGATGGAACTAAGAAATATACCGCTACTTCTGGAGACGGAATAGGACTAAGGTTTCAAGTGCCTAGTACAGTAAGTTCTGCTACTGTTTACTATGGTGAAAGCTTTTTCAGCAAATTAGAAAGCTATGTAAAAGACATTGTTTCTTCAACTGGTGTGCTTGCTAAAAGCGAACTCAAGGCGTCGGACTCAATATCTGAATACAGGGAAGATAAGGCTGACTTGGAAGTAAGAATTGAATCTATCCGGCAGAGATATATGTCTCAATTTGCCGCTATGGAGTCGGCGGTAACGGGCTTTAAAAAAACGGGAGAATTTTTAACAGGGTTTATTGACTCATTGTCACCCGATAAATAATTAGTAATAGTTTAAAGAGTAGAGGGAATAATGGAAACAGCTTTTTTTGTAAATCAAAATTCAAAGAAAAGAACTATATACGATGCTGATCTAAATCTTGATCGTACCAAAAGAATTTATAAAACGCTAAATAATCTATCTAATGACTCGGTACAGTTTCTCCAAAGTGGTGAATTAAAAGAATTTAGCTTTTCAGCAGATCGAATGCGGCCTCTTATGGCGTATATAAATGATAACAATGTCTTAATAAGCAAGCACCTTGATAATGGTGACGGAGAAAATAACTTTGGTGAGTCAGAGATAAAAAGCTTTGCTTCAAATTTAACGCACAATTTAAAAACAATAACACGTGTTCAAGAGACTATGAACCAAGTGGAGTTTAGCCCGGTATTCTTTTTATCTGAACAATTATTGAATGCTTATCTGGATAATCAAATTCCAATGTCATGGGAATTCCACCATGACTTAGTAGTCGTGATAAATCTCGATAATAGAGCAATGCTTGACTCCTTAGTTGAAAGGGGCCAAAAGAGAATATTTTTGCTGAATGGTTCCTTGGATCTTGATGAAATATCCTCTAATAATAATTATCCAAGCGACGTTATAGTTCACAGGGTGGATGAGTATTCTACGTTGAAAGATTTGTTGCTGCGTTTTAATAGTCAGCCTCCAAGAAGATTTCTTGCTCTTGACTGTGGGAATGAGGCATCAAGCGAAGAAACAATGGAAGACATAAAGAGCTATCTTGAACGCGGCAGAGAAGCGGCATGGATCCGTTTTAATACCTTGAATAGGGGCGATGCAGTCAAGATCTTGGATAATCTACACAATATTGTAAAAACGCAACAGACTTCAGATTTTCATAATAAGTTTCAAGGCCACAGCGCCATAATTGTGTGCCCAGGCCCTTCCTTATCAAAAAATATTGAGATGTTAAAAAAGGCTCAGGGGAAAATACTTATAATCAGTGTTTTGCATGCTTTTCGCGTGCTAAAAAAGGCGGGTATCGTGCCCGATATGATAATCCATACGGATCCTTTCTCCTTGAAAGATTTGCATTTTGAGAGGGATGGTGAAGAAGTTAGCCAATGGGACGAGTGGATAGAAGCTACCGACTTTTCGGACGTTTCTTATTTCATTACCTCAAGTATGGGCGCTCCTTACATGTTCAATATTCCCGTGAACAAAGTTCTTTGGATGTCTCCGGGTCAAAAAGTAGGAAAACATCTTCCTATCGAAGTGTTCGACTATGACAGGGTAGGAGGATCAGTTTCTCACAGCGCATTTGACTTAATGATAGAGTTTGGCTTTAAGTCTATCGCTCTGGTTGGTCAAGATTTAGCGTTTGCTCCGGATGGTGACATGTATACGGATGGTGCGCATCTCGACATGTCAGAAAAAAGATTACAAGCTATGGGAGAGCGGTTTTTGGTAAAAAGTTTTGACGGAAAAGAAGTAGAAACCAACAACTCATTTTATTATTTTGGGCAATCTTATGAAAGATTTGCTGACGAATTGAAAGACAGCGGTATAGGACTTTATAATTGTACTGAAGGTGGAATGTATTTAGATGGTTTTAAACATTGTAAGCTGATCGACTTCATAGATAGTGAAGCTAAAGAGATTAGCAAAAATAGTATTGCTAATATTCTTAATAATAACCAAGTATCAAAAGAAAGTGTATCTTCAGGCGGCAGGAGTATGCGGCAGTATGTTATTAAAAATCTTTCATTGGCGAATGAGATATCTACTTTCATTAAGGGAGCAATGGAGATTGCACAGAGAAGAGATTTTTCAGACCATAAAATTGCTAAATTTGATAAGCTTCAAAATAAAGTCATAAAAAAGATGAAGAAAAATTACTTTTTTGAACTGGGACTGCAGCGCGAGCTTTATATGCTACAATCGGGATTAGGTGCGGACCGCTCGCTTGAGGGCCAGGTAGCATTTCATATGGACTTTTTGAGAGCAGTAAAAAAGTTTAATACAATTTTCAAGAATGCACTCAAGGAGCAATTTAAATTGCTCAGTAGCAACTAACTCATAAAAACCGTTAAACAAATCTATTCCCCGTCGTTACTATCTACGGAGAATAGTTTATGGAGATTTTGATGGTTATCTTGCAATCAGGTTAGGTTATTTAAAAGTACGCTTTATTGGCGTTTTTAAATCACAGTAATAAAATCAATGTATGGTGGGTGAGAGTAGGCATTATATGCCCTTGAGACCAATATTAGTTAAAAAATAACTTTTTTTTAAACTAACTCCTTATTGTGTCGTCCTTATATTTAGGGTTTATATAGGGAGTAACATAATGATTAGCATAAACACTAACTATGGAGGTTTATTTGCCTCTAAAGCTGCTAGCCAGTCTCAGAGAACACTGGATACAGCGATGGAACGATTGTCATCGGGTATGCGAATTAACTACGCAAAAGACGATGCGGCGGGCCAAGCCATTTCAACGCGTTTAACCGCAGAGATTCAGGGCCTTGAAATGGCCTCAAAAAACGCAGCTGATGCTCAGTCTATGATTGATACAGCTGAGGGTGGATTGCAGGAAACGCATAATCTTTTACTAAGAATGCGGGAGTTGGCTGTACAGTCTGCAAATGGCACAATGAATAATGACGATTTGGCAGCAACAGATGCGGAGTACCAACAGCTTGTTTTAGAGATCGATAGAATATCAGATACAACGGCATGGGCTGGAGTAAATATATTAAACGGAAATGTAACAAATCATGCAAGTACATTTGTGACTTCTCTTACGTTTCAAATCGGAGAAGATGGAACCTCGGCGCATAGAATAGCTGTGGATTTTAAAGATACGGACGCGGCGGCCCTCGGACTTAAGGCACATACCAGAGGTCCTGATAATATTGATGACTCTGGAGGTGGCGACGATACAGCAGCCGCGAATGACCCAACCGCTCTGACAACTCAGGCTAAGGCGCAAGACGCAATAGCAAGATTAGACGTTGCTATTAACCATATTTCAAGCACACGCGCAACATTTGGAGCTGTATCAAACAGGCTTTCGAGCACAATGAGTAACTTGGATCAAATCTCAGTAAACCTTAGTTCATCTAACGGAAGAATTCAGGATGCCGACTTTGCGGCTGAGACATCGAATTTGGCCAAAGGCCAAATCTTGCAGCAGGCTGCGACAGCAATGCTGGCCCAGGCTAATGCAAGCAAACAAAATGTCCTAGCGTTAGTACGATAGGAGATATTATAGCCTTCAACCTAAGAACCTTCTCTAGTGAAAACTAGGGAAGGTTTTTTTTTATATATTTTCTAAATAAAAAAAAATCCTGTCGTTTCTATATCGTGATAGGCCATATCTCTTATGGAATATAAATAACCTAGGGCTTCCGGGACACCCCCGGAGGCTTTTTTTTATCTTTTTGTAAATTTCACTAAAAAAACTATTTTCTCAGTCGTTAACGAATTTGGGTTGATTTTAAATTGGGAGTTATAGGTATGTTAAATATCAATACAAACTATGCTGCATCATACGCAGCGAATGCCGCAAAGCAAACTTCACGGGGGCTAGACTCCGCTATGGAAAAGCTTGCTAGTGGTTCACGAATTAATTATGCAAAAGATGACGCTGCGGGACAGTCAATTTCGACACGATTGACGGCAGAAGTCCAGGGCTTAGCAATGGCCTCGAGAAATGCGTCAGATGGTCAGTCTTTGATAGACACTGCTGATGGAGCGCTAGCGGAAACACATAATTTGTTACTAAGAATGAGGGAGCTCGCTGTACAGTCCGCTAATGGAACAATGGCTACTTCAGACCGAGCAGCATTAGATGCAGAGGTTGGTCAATTAGTTAATGAGGTAGAAAGAATAGCACAAAACACCACATGGGCCGGCAATAACTTATTAGACGCTAGTAACTCAGTCAAAGCAGTAGCGGCTGCAGGAATAAGTAATGCGACCGATGTTATAACGAGTACGGCACACGGTTTTTCCAATGGTGATGTTGTGGCAGGCACATTGGCAGGAAGTGAAACTATCTCAGGATTTGTCGCTGGTCAGAACTATGTCGTGACCGATGTAACGACTAATACTTTTAAATTAGCAACAGTCGACGCAAATGGAACGACTACGGCTGTAGACTTTGTTGCTGATAATGCCGGTGCCGCGTCCTTCAGAAAAGTTGAAAAAGCATATACATTTCAAGTAGGAACTGGGAACACGACTGAAAGTCAAATTACAATTGGAATAAATGATGCGAGGGCAATAGCTCTTGGTATAGTGACTGATGGAGACGCTGATGGTGATTTTGATTCCGGTGAAGTCAGAGTTGCTGTAGCAAGTCAGGCAAATGCGCAAACCGCTATAGGGACAATAGATACAGCGATAGGTAATGTATCTTCAGCGCGCGCCGAATTGGGTGCTTACTCAAATAGACTTTCGAGCACCATGGCGAACTTAGATCAAATTGCAGTGAATTTAACGTCGTCTAAAGGACGAATACAAGACACTGATTTTGCCGCTGAGACGTCAAACCTAGCAAAAAATCAAATTCTTCAGCAGGCGGCCACAGCAATGCTGGCCCAGGCTAATGCAAGCAAACAAAACGTCCTAGCGTTAGTACGATAGGAGATATTATAGCCTTCAACTAAGAACCTTCTCTAGTGAAAACTAGGGGAGGTTTTTTTTAAATATTTTCTAAACAAAAATTATGCCTGTCGTTTCTATACTGTGATAGGCCATATCTCTTATGGAATATAAATAACCTAGGGCTTCCGGGATACTCCCGGAGGCTTTTTTTTATTTTTTTATAAATTTCACTAAAAAAACTATTTTCTCAGTCGTTTACGCATATGGGTTGTTTATAAATTGGGAGATATAGGTATGTTAAATATCAACACAAACTACGCTGCATCTTTTGCAGCAAACGCTGCAAAGCAAACGTCGCGAGGTTTAGATTCCGCTATGGAAAAGCTCGCTAGTGGTTCACGAATTAATTACGCAAAAGATGACGCTGCAGGTCAGGCAATTTCGACACGATTGACGGCAGAAGTCCAGGGCTTAGCAATGGCCTCAAGAAACGCTTCAGATGGTCAGTCTTTAATCGATACGGCTGATGGAGCATTAGCAGAATCACATAATTTATTACTTAGAATGAGAGAGCTTGCCGTACAGTCTGCAAATGGAACGATGGCAACTTCTGACCGAGCGGCATTAGATGCAGAGGTTGGTCAATTGGCTAACGAAGTAGAAAGAATTGCTCAAAATACCACATGGGCAGGTAATAACCTGTTAGAAGGTAATAGCTTCACTTTCCAAGTTGGCACTGCAAACTCAACTGCGAGTAAAATTACCATTGCAGTAGATGACACAAGGGCAATAGCTCTTGGTATAGTGACTGATGGAGACGCTGATGGTGATTTCGATGCCGGTGAAGTAAGAGCTGTTGGCGTAGCTACTCAGGCAAACGCACAGAGCGCCATCGACACGATAGATACAGCAATAGGTAAAGTATCTGCAGCACGTGCCGAATTAGGCGCTTACTCAAACAGACTGTCGAGCACTATGGCAAATTTGGATCAAATTGCTGTAAACTTAGCGTCGTCTAACGGACGTATACAAGACACTGATTTTGCCGCTGAGACGTCGAACCTTGCAAAAAATCAAATTCTTCAGCAGGCGGCCACAGCAATGCTGGCCCAGGCAAACGCCAGCAAGAATTCGGTATTAACTCTAGTTAGTTAATATCCATAACAGAGATAGGTATTTTTTTAAACCGATCCCAAATTTCGAAGTTACTGTACTTTGAAACCCTCTCTCCACTATTGGAGAGAGGGTTTTTTCTATTAAAAACAACGCCTTAAATTTTTTTGACTTTTTTCTAAACAAATGAGTTGCTGCGTCGTTATCCTTTAGTGGGTATATATATTTATGTGGGAGAGAGGTTATGTTAAATATTAATACAAACTACGCGGCAGCATTCGCATCAAATGCCGCGAAAAAAACAACGGCAAGCATAGAGACAGCTATGGAACGATTATCCACGGGCTCTAGAATTAATTATTCTCGTGATGATGCTGCTGGGCTCGCTATTGCTACGCGATTAAACAGTGAGGTACAGAGTTTATCTGCAGCGTCCAGAAATGCCGCTGACGCGCAATCAATGCTTGACACAACAGATGGGGCTCTATCTGAAACGCACTCTGTATTAATCCGAATGCGAGAGTTAGCGGTTCAGGCAGCCAACGGAACGTTGGATGATACTGATAGGGCGGCCTTGGACGCAGAATTTCAGCAATTGGAATCGGAGATTGATCGAATTAACTCCAATACGTCTTTTGCTGGTGTATCGTTATTTGATGGGAGCGCAAAAACTTTTCATATAGGAACAGATAATGCAGCATCCGATAAAGTCAGTCATACCTTTACGAGCTTAGCATCGCACAATCTAGATCTTGATACTGCGGGCCCCGATGACGTTTTAGGGGGATCTTCTACTGATGATGTTGTTCGTGATCTGACGTCAGCAGCAAATGCGCAAACAATGCTCGGTGAGATTGATACCGCAATTGCAACTGTTTCGACGGAGAGAGGCAAATTAGGAGCACTTTCAAACAGACTTTCGAATACAGTTGCCAACCTGGACCAAATAGGTGTAAATCTATCTTCC
>CACIAQ010000042.1 GCA_902584635.1 uncultured Alphaproteobacteria bacterium | reverse complement strand
AATCCCGCCAACTATCTAGAGAAACATCTCAGACAAGTTATTAAAAAAATAGAGACAACCAATCGAGTACAGCTACTTGCTATAGGGATTGGACATGATGTAACCAGGTACTACAAGAAGGCGGTGACAATAACAGATGCTGAACAACTTGCGGGTGCAATGACAGAACAATTAGCCGATCTATTTGAGGAACAGAAACAAACTTAGGAAGTTCTTGAGTGTTAACTCATAAAAAACAAAAAGATAATCAACCAAAGTTATCGATAAGAGAAAAACTCGCTCTTTTAAGAAAAAAACTTAAGGAGTCCAAAATAGATGCTTTTTTGGTCCCTCATAATGATATGTATTTCAATGAAATTACGGCCCCTTTTCACAATCGCCTAGAATGGATTACCGGATTTACTGGATCTGCAGGGTTCGCTATAATATTCAAAAGCTCAGCTATCATATTTACCGATGGTAGATATAGCATTCAAATACGACAGGAAGTAAACCAATCTTTCTTTAAAATTGAAAACATTACGGAGAAGACACCATTTTCTTGGTTAAAAGAAAATATAAAAAAACATATAACAGTAGGTTTTGATCCTTGGTTACACTCTATAAAGGAGGTAGAGACACAAAAAGACGCTCTAAAAAACTCTATTAAGCTAAAACCAGTTAATAACTTAATAGACAAAGTTTGGCTAGGAAGGCCACTTGAAGCATTATCAGATCCTTTTTTGAGACCATCCAAACTCTCAGGAGAAAATACAAATCAGAAAATTAAGAAAATACAGAATAAACTCAAACTGCAGAAGGGACAGGGTTTTATACTTACGTGCTCAGACTCAATTTGCTGGCTAGCAAATATACGAGGTCAAGATGTGCCAAATTCTCCATTAATGAACTGCTATGCAATAGTATACCAGAATCATTTATGCATTTACTCCATGAAAGATAGCTATAGAGACAATGTTAAAGCGCTAAGAAAGAACGTCACATTAAAGCATTTCGATTTTTTTTTTGCAGATATTAAAAAATTAAAGAAAGTTTTATTTGAACCCACTAGTACACCTTTTATTCTTAAAAGTAGAGTCATTGGACAGCGAATTAAATTGGAAAAAGTGTGCAATCCAATCACATTGCTCAAGGCCATGAAAAACCCAATAGAATTAAAAGGTTCTTTAAAGAGCCATGAAAAAGATGGGCTAGCCTTATTGAGGTTTATTAAATGGTTTAAACGTACAAAAACTGATGACCTTTATGAAATTACTCTTGTAAAGAAGTTCGAAGAAATTAGAAAATGTGAACCTTCCTTTTACTATAACTCTTTTGATACCATAAGTGCAACTGGGCCAAATGCGGCTATTACACATTATAGAGTGTCGCCGACAAGCAATAAGAAGATAAAAACTTCAGAACTAGTTTTGGTTGATAGCGGTGGACAATATCTTGAGGGTACAACAGATGTCACTCGAACTTTAATCAAAGGAGGAGCTTTAAAAGAACAGAGGTTTCTCTACACAAAAGTATTACAAGGCCTCATATGCTTAAGTAAACTAAGTTGGCCCGCAGGAATGACAGGAAAGGAATTAGATCCATTAGCAAGACACTTTTTGTGGGAGCACAGCTTAGATTATGATCATGGAACCGGACACGGAGTGGGAGTTTTTTCCAATGTACATCAAGGTCCCCATGGGATTACAAGGGTAAATATAGTTCCACTAAGACCTGGGATGATTTTGAGCATCGAACCGGGAGTATATTTAGAAGGTAAGTTGGGAATAAGATTAGAAAACCTAGTATATATAAAAAGAAAAAGTACACACTCTAGGCAGAAGACAGAATTTTTGGAATTTGAAACGTTAACGCTAGCTCCATTCGAAAAAAGCCTTATTGAAAAAAACCTGCTTAGCCGTGAAGAGCTACAATGGATTAACTCATACCATAGAAATGTTTACCAAAAACTTAGGCCCTTTTTAAGTGGCTCCGAGAAAAAATGGCTTAGTGAAACATGTCAGGCTTTATAGCTTATTTTTTTAAAGAAATTTTCTTTCCTATTTCTATCGGTATATTGCCCTGCACCAATGATGACTTAAAAAGACTGAATAGGTCTAATACTCTGTCAGGATATTGTTTAACTTTGCGTGCTCTCAAATCCATATTCATCAATACGGTCTCAAAAACAGCTGACAATTCTAAAGACTTTTCATTTCTCATTTCGCCAAATAAATGTACCCTTTTGGAATCAAAATCTAAAATACTGATATCGACAAAAAAGCACTCTCCTTCCAATAACTCGCTGAAATAATTGTAGCTTGCTTTAAGAGCAAAAGGACCCTCCTTATTTTTTTTAACAAACGATGGCCCAATATCAAGAACATCTTCAAAAAAAAAATCTAAAGCCTTATCAAAGGCTAAAGTATAGTAAGCTACATTCATATGACCGTTATAGTCTATCCATTCCGCTAAAACTGTTTGATTTTTTGTTCTAAAAGGAGATTTAAAAGTTATTTCGGCTTTGTTATAGCTTGTCATTTATATTTTATTTTTTCCTTTTAACTGATAGTGTTATTTATTATTTGAGAGAGTTAACATGTCAATTGAAAATGCTATAAATCAGTTAAAAACTTTGATGGAAGGTCGATTAACTGTTTCAATATCTGAAAGAAAACAGTACGGACAAAATGAGACCTATTACAAAGAAATGCTTCCTGACGCCGTTGCCTATCCAAAAGATGAGAATGAAATATCTGAAATCCTGCAGATATGTAACGAAAACAAGTGTCCAATTATACCTTGGGGAACCGGGACTAGCCTTGAAGGAAATTCAATTCCTATAAATGGTGGAGTAACTTTATCCTTCGAAAACATGAAAAGTGTATTGAAAGTGAACCCAGAAGATATGGATGTCACTGTACAACCAGGCATAACAAGAGAAGAGCTTAACATAAACTTAAAAGAATTTGGCTTATTTTTTCCTGTTGATCCAGGAGCAAACGCATCTATTGGGGGCATGGCTGCTACAAGAGCTTCAGGTACAACAGCAGTAAGGTACGGTACTATGAAAGAAAACGTAATAGGCCTTAAAGCGGTTATGTCAGATGGTAGAATAATAAAAACGGGTTCCAGAGCGAGGAAATCTTCAGCTGGATATGATCTCACAAAATTGATAGTGGGATCAGAGGGAACACTAGGTGTAATAACAGAATTAACACTACGCCTTCAGGGCATACCAGAAGAGATTGCTTCGGCAATTTGCTCATTTCCGGATACAGCTAGCGCTGTTAGGACTATTATTGAAACTATCCAACTCGGAATTCCAATCGCAAGGTCAGAGCTAATGGATTCGACCTCAATTGAAGCCGTAAACGAGTATTCAAAACTTAACTTGCCAATCAAAGAACATTTGTTTTTTGAATTTCATGGAAGTGCAACCTCGGTTAAAGAACAATCAGAGGTGGTACAAGAAATTGCGGCTGGAAATGGTGGTAGTGATTTCAAATGGAGTACTGCAACTGAAGATAGAAATAAACTTTGGAAAGCGAGGCATAACTATTATTACGCAATCAAAGCCAAAAACCCTAATCATACATTTTTAGTAACCGATATTTGCGTTCCAATATCAAAGTTAGCAGAAATGATAGATCAGACGGCTATAGAGATGAAATCAAAAGGAATGGCCCCCAGTATAATGGGTCATGTAGGTGACGGGAATTTCCATTCTGGAATCATGGTCAGGCCCAACAATAATGATGACATAAACTTGGCCAAAGATCTTACTAGACGAATAGTACAGCGTGCACTAGAGCTTGAGGGAACATGTACTGGAGAGCATGGAGTAGGGATAGGTAAAATAGAGTTTATGGAAAAAGAACATGGCGAAGCTTACCAAGTCATGGCTTTGATAAAAAAAACATTCGACCCACATGGGATATTGAACCCGGGAAAGGTAGTAAAAGTTAACTAGCCTCCTTGCTTGAATTCCTCAGTCTGGCTGCGGCTGCCAAAGCTTCAGAGGTTATTAACTCTCCTGATAGCATCCTAGCTATTTCCCTAATAATTGCTTCTTCGCCTAAAGGTTCGACTTTTGTAATCGTTGACTTTTCAGAATTAATCTTCTCTACCTTGAGATGATTATCAGAATAAGCAGCTACTTGAGGAGAGTGTGTAACCACTAATACTTGTTCGTGTTTAGATAGATCTAACAATCTCTTTCCAATTGCTGATGCTGTTGCTCCTCCAACTCCTCTGTCAATCTCATCAAAAATTTGTGTTCTATGATTTTTTTTCCCTAAAAAACATAGCTTAACCGCCAGAAGAAACCTTGATAGTTCTCCACCTGAGGCAATTTTATTTAGAGGCTTAAAACCGGTTCCTGGATTAATTTCAGTTGTAAAGCAAACCTTATCGAATCCAAACCTAGATTCTCCGACTACTGTAATATCCGTTTTAAACTTAGCTAGCTCAAGTTTTAATGGCTTCAATTCTTTTTCTATCTTTTTGTCCAACTTAGCAGCGAATTTATACCTTTCTTTAGATAGATGAGATGTTTCTCTCTTATACTTCTCATTTGTAATCGAAATTGCGTATTCTATTTCCTCTATTTTTTCATCAACTCCTTTAATACTTTCCAAATCCTTTTCCAGTGTAGCTTTTAAATTAAATATTTGACTTAAATGAACATTATGAGCCCTACATATTTTCTTTATTGAATGGTAACGATCTTCTATTCGGAGAAGTTGCTTTTCACTATCAACACTTTTTTCTCTGAGTTTATCCAACATCTCACAACCCTGTGAAAATTTTTCCAAAGCAGCATAAAGAATTTCAATTGGCAGAGGATTTTCTATTTCCTCCTTTTTTTCTAATTTTTCTAAAGATTTTATTGCATTTAAAATACTTTGTTCAACCAAGTCTCTATTTAAACTTTTAAGAGTATCAACGATAACAGAACTACTTCGGACTGTTTTTTTTAACTCATCTCTATGCAATTCAATACTCTCGAGTTCAATCTGATCGAGTTCCAGCTCTGATATTTCTTGTATTGATTTATCTAAGAACTCTGTATTCTCTACTAAATTTTTTCTTTTATACTCGGTATCAAGTAGTTTTTTTAGTTTATTAATTTCAGCCCAAAACTTTTCAATCTTCTTAACATTTAGCTCTAAGTTACCAAAGGCATCTAGTAGACTTCTATGCGTTTTTACATTTAACAAACCCTGCTCTTCAAACTGTCCATTTAATTCTAATATTAGGTCGCCCAACTCTCTAACCATATCTAATGAACAGGGAAGGTCATTAAGAAAAGCTCTTCTTTTACTATTCGCTCCCACACTCTGTCTTAATATAAGATTTCCTTCTATTGCGAATCCTTTTTCAATTAGAAATTGTCTTATTGCTTCGTTATTTTCTGATTGGAATTCTCCGATGATAGTGGCTGTGTTAGCTCGCCCACCTATTTCGATTCTTGTATTTTTTTTGCCGAGGAGATACCCCAAACAATCCAAAAGAATGGATTTACCTGCTCCCGTTTCACCAGTTAAAACATTCAGACCTGACGTAAATTCTAATTCCAGATTTTCAAGCAAAGAAATATTTTGTACGAACAATTTTTTAATCAAGCTAGTTAAGTCCTGACTTATCGATTAAAAGAGACGCCTCAGCGGTCCAGCTATTATTTGGGAATTTTTTTCTCATATATTCTCTTTCAGATTGAGCCTCACTAAACAACCCAACTAATAGAAAGCTTTCAATTAATCTGAAAGAGATTTCAGGCAAAAAACTAGAAATGTTGGTTGTTTTCTTTATCTTTTTAAATCTTCTCATGGCCGCCATTGGGTTATTTCTTTTTAAATAGTATTTACCAACATTTAACTGTTGGCCTACCAGGAATTCTCTGGCGTTTTTAATGTTTTTTTCTGCTTCTTTCTTTGAAGCGCTTTTGGGGTATAGACTGAGCAAAGCTGAAAAGCTTGATATACAGTCTCTTGCTGCAGCTTGATCTCTTTCAACAATATCTATCTCGTTACAAAAACTTTTTGATCTAAAGTACAATACTTTTTGTGTTTCGCTACTTTCGGGGTAAAGGCTTAAGAACTTACTTGCTGCTAAACGTGAGTCCTCAAATTTCCTTGCCCTGTAATAAGCATCTACGGCCTTGCTCAATCCAAGCTCATCTTCCACTGAGTATGGGAAATACTTGTTCACCTCTAGGTAGTAGTCTCCTGCTCGTTCAAAATAACCCTTTACATACGCTTCATCGCCCATTTTCAAAATTTCTGAGGGCGTGTTATTTTCGCTAATCTCGCTTGGAAGTTGATTGCTGCAGCTTAACAGTAGCAACAGCAAAACATTTGTGGTTAAAATTTTTAATAAACCAAATAAAAAGCGCATCCTCCTTACTAAACTCTATAATATCCAAAAGTCAAGATAAGTGGGTTAAAAGTCCAAAATAGTGTTTAATCATCGAAATATATTCTTTGTATCGGCTTTTGAAATATCAAATCCAGGTAGTTTATTTCTATCGCTCTCTGAGAAATCCTTACTCACGAAAATATCTCCGCTCTTAAAGCTCTCTCGCAGTAATAGATTTGTTAGTCCATGCCCACCAGCGCACGATACAAATTTTCCTAAAATTGGTCTTCCCACGAGGCTCAAATCTCCAAGAGCATCAAGAATCTTATGCCTAATACACTCATCAGCATACCTTAACCCATCTTGTGCTATCATCTCATTTTCTCCGACAATGATTGCATTTTCTATCCCCCCTCCAAGCGCGAGGCCCTCATCTTTTAGTCGACCAACGTCGCCTTTCCGACAAAAAGTCCTACTATCACATATTTCTCTTACGAATGCGCCATTAACGATAGGCATATTAAGGCTTTGTTTTCTAAGAGCTGTTCCAGGCCAGTTCATCTCAAAATCTATCGAGAACGTCTTCGCTGGTCTTAACTCTGCCCAAGCGTCTGAACTACCTACCCGGATCTCTTTCACCACTTCATATAATCGAATCTTTTTTTTCAGCTCAATAACTCCTGACTGAAGTATTGCTTTTACAAAAGTTCTTGAGGATCCATCAAAAATCGGAACCTCTGCTTCACTCAATTCAACTAATGCATTATGAATTCCTAAACCTGCAAAAGCGGCCAAAATATGCTCAGCCGTTATTACTGAAACTCCGTTACTATTTGTAAGTTGCGTTCTTAAATAAGTTTTAGATACGTTTTCAAAGCTGGCCAGTATATAGGCGTGATCACCTTTGATATCTAATCTTTTAAAAACTATACCGTGATCGGCAGGTGCCGGATGCACAATCATCCTGACATTTTTACCAAAGTGTAGACCTTTACCCTCGAGAATAAAGTTATTTTTTATAGTCTTCTGGAACATTCTAACCCTCTATTCTCAGGGTATCTAATTGGCCAGAAAGCTCAATACACACTTATATGTCAAAATAATTCAATTATTGCTAGTCTAGTTAGCCTGTCGACGCAAAAAAGCAGGAATCTCTAGTTTGCTTTCATCTTCTCTGTCTGTAAGTACCTTCTCTTTTTCTTCTTCGATCTGACTTTTTATTTTCAAGCTATCCACTTGCTCTCGTTTTTCTCCCAATCCTGTCATGCGTCTTATAAGGTTGTTCAAACCCCCTCTTGAAGCATTGGTTTCACTACTTTGTTTTCTGGAAGGCAAATCTATTTCTGACGAAGTTTGGGTCAGTATTGGGTCTGTTTGTTTTTCAGTTGCACTATTATCACTCTTTTGCAAGTTTTCCAAGGTGGAAAAGGTAGCTGAATTCACATTATTGGTCAGCGGTTCTGACTCGCTTCTTTCCCTACCTAAAGTATCTCTGCAATTCACGGCCTCATTATTTGTTTTCTCACTTTCATGTGAAATATTTTCAGAGTTATAGCCCTGCTCGTAAGTTCTTTCGATGTCAGTTCCATTTGATTTTTCTAACTCATTTAGCACTTGAGAGCTTGGCTTAGAAAATTCTGATACATCTATTCCTGTAGCTACAACGGATACTCTGATTGAACCCGTCAGATCGGTGTCAAAAGTCGATCCAACTATTATATTTGCCTCTGGATCCACTTCGTCTCTTATTCTATTTGCTGCTTCATCTACTTCGAAAAGCGTCATGTCATTACTTCCTGTAACATTTATAAGCACACCAGTGGCTCCTTTTAGAGAAATCTCGTCTAATAAGGGATTAGCTATTGCCTTTTCCGCAGCTTGTAAGGCTCTATCCTCACCACTGGCTTCCCCTGTACCCATCATCGCTTTGCCCATCTCATCCATTACAGACCTGACATCAGCAAAGTCCAAATTGATAAGCCCAGGTTTCACCATAAGATCTGTTACTCCCTTTACGCCCTGATAAAGAACATCATCCGCCATAGAAAACGCTTCTGTAAATGTCGTTTTTTCTGTTGCTAGTCTAAATAAGTTCTGGTTAGGAATGACGATCAGAGTGTCGACCACTTTTTGCAGTGCTGATATCCCATCATCTGCTTGCTTCATTCTGGTTGTACCCTCAAATTGAAAAGGTTTCGTCACTACGCCAACAGTAAGTATTCCTTTTTCTCTTGCCAGCTCAGCAACAATGGGAGCTGCACCGGTACCAGTTCCACCACCCATCCCAGCCGTAATAAAGCATAGATTTGCTCCATCTAGAATGTCTGCAATCTGTTCGGTGCTTTCAATGGCCGCATCATTGCCAACTTCTGGTTTTGCACCTGCTCCGAGCCCTTGAGTTTTCTTTAACCCCAATTGCAACTTTGTTTGAGCATTGGACTGCTGAAGGGCTTGTGCATCCGTATTAGCGGCTACAAATTCCGCTCCCTCCAGATTTTTTAACATCATATTATTTACGGCGTTTCCGCCGGCGCCCCCAATACCAAAAACTAGTATTCTAGGCTTCAATTCCTGATGTTCAGGAATCCTTAAATTTATTGCCATTGTTGCCTGCCATTTTTTTTTCTGCTGATTCGTATAATAACCGAATCACCCTTACTCGTCACTATTTTTATGTTCTAAAAGACTTGTTGTAAGGAAATGTTTCACCAATTTGATTTTACCCACCGCCAAGTTCTTCTTATTAATTCGTCTCCTTCGTGCTCAAAAGGCGCTTTAAAATCCCATACCTCATCTTGCGGTTGAGCCAAGTTCAATGCGAGACCGACAACAGCTGCTGCTTCTGGTCCGTGAGCCGAGGACGGCAGGCCCTGAATTCTCATTGGCACGGCAACTCGTGCTGGTTTTCCAAGAAATATTGATGTGAAATCTAATATGTTTGCTAGCTTGCTACCACCACCGGTCAAAACAATTTTTTGTCCAGGTAGAAATTCGAAATCAGATCTATCTAATGTAGACCTAAGAGAATCAAAAATTTCTTCAACTCTAGGCCTTATTACCCCTAATAATTCCGACTTTGTTATAGTTCTTCTGTCAGTGTAAAGATCTGCATTGTTGTCAGGCAATTCTATGGTTTCTCTATCGTCAGAGTTGGCAGATATCAAACCTCCATGTAAAACTTTCAGTCTTTCAGCTGCTAAATAGGATACTTGGAACGCCTGCATTATATCACTAGTTATATGATGCCCGCCAATTCGTATTGACTCGGAAAAGATTAAATTCTTTCGAAAAAAAACTGATATACTCGAATTAGTAGCACCTAAATCAATACAAACAACACCCAATTGCATCTCATCTTCAAGAAGGCTGGATTGTCCGGAAACGTAAGGAGCAAGCGCTATACCTGCTAAAGATAGGTCACATTTATTCAAACAACTAACCATGTTCTTTATGGAATCTGATTGGATAGACACAATATTGACATCTACCGAAAGGTTAGACGCACTTATTCCCCTTGGATCCATATACCCGTGTTTACCATCAATGCTAAAATTGACTGGCAAAGCGTGTATTATTTCTCTTTTTAAATCATCATAAAATAAACTAAGCTTTGACAAGGCGTGTCCAATATCTGCTTCTGTTACTTCTCTCTGGTTAAAGTCAATAGATGATGATATCAGAGTAGATTTTTGAGACCCACTGGAAAAAGTGAGAAAAACATTCTCAATTAGGCAACCAGCCATTTTTTGGGCGCGTTGAATTACGGTTCTGATTGCACTTTCTGCCTCCCTCATCTCATATATCTCACCATTCCTAATTCCCCTAGATTTTGTAGTTGAAGCCCCAATAACTCTGAAAGTCACTTCTCTCTGCGGCTTACCCTTTGAAAATGAGTTAACTTCATTTGTCTCTGCAATTGAAACTACGAGGCACATGACCTTAGAGCTTCCGAGATCTATAAGGGCAACCGTTCCCTTTTTTATGGCGGCAGTCCTTTTTTGTCTTAATTGCCTCTGGCTCTGCAAGAGTTTCCTCAACTTTCAAACCTTCCTATTTTTTCAGTAGTATATTCTACAGATGAAGGTTTCCTGAACTTTATAACAGGTTTGTCAATATTTCTTAAATCAACAGAAACTATAGGTCTTAAGGGCTTATTTGTTTCATTTAGAAACATACTCATCAGCTCCACCGCTTTACTCAAATTATTCTCTGGCAACTTAAAAACCAAATCATTTTTCATATGAATATTCCATCGCCTTTGACCAATCCATTCATAGTATAATACCTCTGACTTATTTGCTGCTATTTCATTTACAAGTGATAAAAGTTCTTTAATTTTTCTTGATCCATGTTTTCCAACTAAAAGTGGAAAACCTGATAGACCTTGATAATTTGGCTTTATTGATAGAATAATTCCATTACTATCGAGGACTTCATATAAATCATTGTTAAAAAACACTACGGCTTCTTTTCTTTCAATAACACTCACAATTACCAATCCATCTGTAGAAAACTTGACAAAAGCTTTTTCAACTTTGTTTATTGCTTGTATTTTTTCTCTTAAAGCTTGTGCTTTCAACGCTGAAAACCCCTCAGTTGCCAAATTTTGAACCATAATTGTTATTTCTTTTTCCAATGATTTTTGGGCGCCTTTTACTAAAACGCTGCTTATAGATAATTCTGTCAGATCTTTATAAAAAGCAGAACTTTCCTCACTTAAAAGTTTAATTTCCTCATTTAGGTCAATATTCTTGTAAAAGAATTTTTTTGCTAAAAAGGCGCTAGAAATCAAAAAAACTGTGATCAAAAGTACTTTAAACCAAAGCCTGTAAAATAATCTATTTATTTTATAAGATAACTTTGATGGGGCAGGATCTTTAGATTTCAACAAATTCATTTTTAACCTATTTGTTACATGATGCATCTTTAATCAATTCCAAGCACAAGTATTGAAGGTTCATTCCGACGTATCTTGCCTGTTCCGGGACAAGGGAAGTTTTAGTCATCCCAGGTTGGGTATTTAGTTCAAGAATAAATAACCCTTCCTTTCCTTTGTTTTCGTTCCATCTAAAATCGGAGCGAGTAACACCCCTACACCCCAAGCAGTAATGCGCTCTGACTGCATAATTAATACACAAATCAAATATCTCCTTAGGGACGTTCGCAGGTATTATATGTTTTGAACCCCCTGTTTTATATTTCGCATCATAATCATACCAATCTTCAGTTACTATATCGGTGACTGTCAATGGCCGACCGTTGAGTACGGCAACAGTAAGTTCTCTACCAGGAATGTATTTTTCTAAAAGATACCTTCTACCTATATGTTTACCAAACTCCCTTACCTCCTGGATTTCCTCCTTATATCTAATAAAATGAATTCCGACAGAAGAGCCTCCATTATTCGGCTTTATAACAAATGGTGGAGTTAAAGGTATTTCATCTAATTGATCTGCGCTATTCAATAGTAGATCCTCTACTACTGGTAACCCGGATGCTTTAAATATTTTCTTTGAGATAAATTTATCCATTGCTATGGCCGACGATAAAACTCCAGAGTGTGTATATGGAATCCCAAGCATTTCAAATAGTCCCTGAATAGATCCATCCTCTCCTCTACCACCGTGAAGGGCGTTAAATATTACATCAGGGTTTTTACTTTTCACAATCTCAGCCAACTCGTTTATATTTCGCGAGTCTATACTTAACGCTTCAACATCAAAACTCGTTTTTTCTAGCGCCTCTTTACAGCTCTCAGCAGTTAAATCAGAAACCTCTTTCTCTTCTGAAACTCCTCCCTGCAACACTAAAACTTTCGAGATATTCTTTGAATTAATTGTTTCGATCAAATTTATTTTCTCCCTACCCTTATTACCTCCCAATCCAGTAAAATTTTATATCTCTCATAAACTGATTTCCTGACGTATTCTCCCAGGGATTCCATTTCTTGGGCTGTTGCTCCGCCTAGATTTATTAAGAAATTGGGGTGCTTATTTGATACCATTGCTTTTCCTAATTTTTTACCCCTTAAACCTGCTCCATCAATTACACTCCAAGCTTTCAATTCAATTGACTCTTCTAGTAAAAGAGATGATTTTCCATCAGGGTTTTTGAAAGTTGAACCACAAGTAGCTGTCTTTATTGGCTGCGTTTCTTCTCTCTTGGATAACATCTTTGTCATTTTCTCTTCTATTAGGCTTTTTTTTTCTTTTTTTGGCCTTACAATAGTTGAAGTTATAATGAAATTCTCTGGGAAATTACTAGAACGGTATTTAAATTGAAGACACTCTTTTCCCAATTGGAATAATTTTCCAGATCTGTCGACTCCCTCAATACTTTGAACGTAGTCACCTATGTAATATCCATAGCAGCCAGCGTTCATAGCTAGTGCTCCTCCGATAGTTCCGGGAATTGTTCTTAAAAAAGACAAATCGTAACCCAGTTCAGATAATCTAATAGCAACTTTTGAGCTAAAATTTCCCGCGCCAAGCTTTACTTGATTATCCTCCACCTCAATTTCGGAAAAGTTTCTTCCTAGCTTTACTGCAACTCCTGAAAGACCCCCGTCTCTAACCAAAAGATTTGAGCAAGCTCCTATGGGCATAACGTGCACTTCAACAGGCACTAAGGCAAGAAACCTAGATAACTCATCCAAATTTCTTGGCCTGAACAAAATATCTACTGGCCCACCAACTTTTAGCCAACTAATTTTTGACAAAGGAAAAGAATAATTTATTGATCCTGAGAATTGATTTTCGTCAAAAAATACCAACTTACTCATTGTATTAATGTCCAGACTTATTCTCTATAAAAGAGAGGTTATTAACCCAACTGGTTATACTGCCAGCTCCTAGCGCTAGGAAAATGTCACCTTTATTACAATTATTTTTTAAAAATCTACTAAAATACACTTCATCCTCAACATACTCAACTTTTTGCGTCTCAATTCTAATTATAGAATTGATCAAAGTTTTACTATCAATACCATCAATCTGAGGCTCACCGGCAGCAAAAACAGGTGTAATACCAACTATATCTGCATCTCTGAAGCATTTTATGAAGTCTGTGAATAATGATTTAAGCCGTGAAAATCTATGAGGCTGATGAACCACTATAATTTTTCTTTTTGCTATCTTTTTGGCTGCGGAGATAACAGCTTTGATTTCTGCAGGGTGGTGCGCATAATCATCTATAATCGTAGCACCGTTATAAAAGCCAACTCTTGTAAAACGTCTTGACACTCCTTCAAATTTCTCCAGTGCGCTTTTGATAAACTTAATTGGAATTGATAGATTTGTAGCAGCCAAAATTGCAGCGCACGCATTTAGGGCATTATGTTGCCCTATCATTGGCAAATGAAAATCTCTCAAATAGATATTGGCTATCTTGTCATCGAGGTCAAATCTGGTGCCTTTTTCATCTACCCTTATATTTCTTATTATTATATCTGCATTTTCTGAAAATCCATATGTAATAATTTTACGATCCTTTACAGTAGTAGTTACCTTATCGACGTTTTTATCGTCTATGCAGCAAATAGCTACTCCGTAGAAAGGAACGCTTGAAATAAATCGTTCAAAAGCTCTCTTTAAATTAAGAAAACTACCATAATAATCTAAATGCTCCTTATCGATATTTGTTACTATAGCAACTGTTACGGGTAGTTTGTTAAATGATCCGTCACTTTCATCCGCTTCAACTACCATCCAATCTCCCTCTCCTAACCTAGCATTTGAGCCGTAGGCTTTTATGACGCCGCCATTTATTACAGTTGGATCCAAATTACCTGCCTCCGCAATTGAGGCAACAAGAGATGTCGTTGTTGTCTTTCC
>CACIAQ010000041.1 GCA_902584635.1 uncultured Alphaproteobacteria bacterium | reverse complement strand
CCTCAATCTATACAGTTCTAACATCACCTTCAGGAATTGAAGGGACAGCGAATATAGATTTCATTTTATTTAGGGACAGATGGAATGTTGCGGAGAACACGTTTAGACCTCCATGGTACCATAAAAATGTTATGTCCGAATTAATGGGAAATATTTTAGGTAAATATGATGCAAAGCCTTCAGGGTTTGTGCCTGGAGGTATAAGTCTTCACAATATGATGCTACCCCATGGTCCAGATAAAGAGGCTTTTGAAGGAGCTTCAAATGTTAGTTTAAGACCACAAAAATTAGAAAACACTATGACTTTTATGTTCGAGTCACGGTTTCCCCAACATCTTACCGAATTCGCAGCAAAAGAAGCACCACTGCAGAATGACTATGCAGAATGTTGGACTGGACTTGAGAAAAAATTTAATGGAACTCCGGAAGGCAACTGGTAGTGTCGCTCGATTTAATCAAGTCGTTCGTAGATGCAGCAAATAATATTCGATCCGATTTCCCTCTAAACAATCTTCCCTTTGGAGTTTGCTATGAAACAGAGAGACAGAAGTGTTTTTCTGCAACTGTGATAGGAGATCAGGTTTTGAATCTCACTTATGCTGAAGAGTTAGGTCTTATACCGAGCTTTGGATTTAAAGATGTATTACTTAATTCCTTTATGTCAAAAGGACAAAATGCTCGAAAAGAAATCCGAAAAGTTTTACAGGACTTATTATCAGATAACTCAAAAAAAAGAAGTCAGGTTGACAGATGTCTCTCACCTTTAAACCAGTGCTATAACACTAAAGCTTTTGAAATTTCTGAGTATACTGACTTTTACTCCTGTAAAAATCATGCGCTTAACGCGAGTAAAATTATTAGAGGCGAGAATGCTGAGCTGTCAAAAAATTGGTATAACTTACCCGTTGCCTACAATGGACGCGCTTCATCTGTCTTAATAACAGGTAGTGATATAAAAAGACCGACTGGGCAAATTTTTGATCCTGATAATGGAGTTATTAAATTTGAGCTGACCAGAAAACTGGATTTCGAACTCGAAATAGGTACAGTAATTGGTGGTAATTTGTCCGTTGGTGAGACGTTAGGTTTTGAAGAGGCAGAAAATCTAATTTTTGGGTATGTTTTACTTAACGATTGGTCTGCTAGGGATATGCAGGCTTGGGAATACCAACCCCTTGGGCCGTTTCTTTCAAAGTCATTTGGAACAAGTATAAGCCCCTGGATAATTACCCCAGAGGCTCTTGAGCCCTTTAAGAGGAAAACCCCAGAAAGGGAATTTCAACTGCTCCCACATTTTGAGGATGATAAAGCTTTTGTTTTCGATATAGATTTAAAAGTAACTTTAATTGAACACTCTGGTGCTGAGACTGACATTTTGAAAACTAACTCAAAAGAGCTTTATTATTCACCAGTACAGCAAGTTATACATCACGCATCAGCAGGCTGTGGTATTTCCACGGGAGATTTGATGGGCTCTGGCACAATATCGGGAACTGAGGAAGGAAGCTTTGGTTGTATGTTAGAGTTATCATGGGGTGGAAGAAAGAAAATAGTCTTAAGCTCTGGAAAAAAACGTGATTTCTTAGAAGATAACGATACTATTGTTTTCAAGGGGATGGCAAGAGAAAGGGAATTTACTGTAGGATTTGGTTCTTGTTCTGGAAGAATTGTAAAATAATAGGAAAAAAATGAAAAAATTTGCTTCACAAAATGATTTAGATGAAAAAAAAATCTCTTTTGACGAGATAGGAAGTGATCTTTTTGCCTTTACTGCCGAGGGAGACCCAAATTCAGGTATAATTATCGGTGATGAAAGTGTTATGGTCATTGACGCGCAGGCAACGCCAACTTTAGCGAGGCAAGTCATTGAAAAAGTTAAGTCAATCACTGATAAACCAATTTCTCACTTAGTATTATCTCACTATCATGCTGTTAGAGTGCTAGGTGCATCTGAATACAAGGCAAACAATATAATTATGAGTAGTAAAGCAAGATCTATGGTAGTAGAGAGAGGAAAAGAAGATTGGGATAGTGAATTTGATAGGTTTCCTAGATTATTCAAAGGTCATCAAGAGATCCCTGGGCTCACTTGGCCAACCATAACATTTGATAAAAGAATGTCATTATTTCTAGGCAAACGAAAAGTTGACTTATATTTTCTAGGTAGAGCGCATACTGCTGGAGATATTGTTATTCATGTTCCGGATTCAAATGTATTATTTACTGGTGATATTGTTGAATACAAGTCAGCTTGTTATTGTGGGGACGCTCATTTACAGGATTGGTCTCAAACATTAGAAAAAATTGCAAAATTTCAGGCTGTTTCGTTAGTTCCAGGAAGAGGTGATGCTCTAACAGACCCAAGACAGATAGATGATGCAATTGAATTCACAGGAGACTTTGTTACATCAACGTTTAAATCAGTCTCAAAAATAGCTCACGCAGGTGGCGATTTAAAAGAAGCCATGTCATCTTGCAGAGATGAGTGTGATAAAAAATTTTCTGATTATGCCATTTATGAGCATTGCTTACCTTTTAATGTATCGAGGGCTTTTGATGAAGCGAAGGGTATTGATAATCCTAGAATTTGGACCGCTGAGCGAGATAAAAAGATGTGGGACTTATTACAGTGAATCGCGAAGCAAACTTTTCAAAAAACTATAACTACAAGGAATTTCCCTTTAAATTACCTCCTGAGATTTCGGAGGGAAGTCAGGAAATATATCCAGTAGTCATTGTGGGCGCTGGACCTATTGGTTTGTCTCTAGCAATTGACTTAGCGCAAAGAGGTATAAAAAGCGTCCTTTTGGACGACAATAATATTGTTTCAACGGGGTCAAGAGCCATTTGTTGGGCCAAGAGAACTTTAGAAATTTTTGATCGACTTGGTATCGCCTCGAAAATGATGGATAAGGGTGTTACCTGGGAAACGGGTAGACTCTTTAATGGAGATAAAGAAATTTTTTCATTCGACTTACTTCCAGATAAAGATCAAAAGTTTCCAGCATTTGTCAATTTGCAACAGTATTATGTTGAAGAATATTTGATAGAAAGATGTTTTGATTTAAGGGATTTTATCGATCTTAGGTTTAGTAGCAAAGTTATTGATCACACTCAAAACAAAGAAAACGTCGAAATTACTGTTAGTTGTCCCGAGGGAGAATATTCGTTGAGGTCATACTACATGGCGGCGTGCGATGGCGCAGACTCTCCAACTAGAAAGAGAATGAACCTAACTTTTGATGGTGAGGTTTTTGATGAGCATTTTTTGATTGTAGATATTTTTATGGACGACCCACCTTTTGAGAGTAATTGGCCTGAGCGATGGTTTTGGTTTGCACCTACATTTCATGATGGCCAATCGGCTTTATTACATAAGCAAGCAGAAAATATTTACCGCATAGACTTACAGCTTGAAGAAAATATTGATAAAAAAAAGGAGCTTGATCCTGAAAGAGTAAGGAAAAGAATAAACAAAATTGTTAAGTCCAACAATTTTGAAATTGACTGGATAAGTATTTACAAATTCAAGTGCGCTTCTTTAGATAAAATGGTGTTTGATAGAATTATTTTTGTTGGAGATAGTGCGCACGTGGTAAGCCCATTCGGGGCTAGGGGTGGCAATGGTGGTATGCATGATGTGGATAATCTAGGATGGAAACTGACTTCTATCTTGAAAGATAATACTTCAGTCAATATTTTAAATACTTATAATGAGGAACGAATTGGTGCCGCAAAAGAAAATATAGCGAACTCCTCTAGAGCAACTAACTTCATGACTCCAAAAAATAAGATGGCCAAAGCCTTTCGTGATCAGGTTCTCGATTTGTCTTTAAATAATAAATTTTTTAGAAATTTAATAAATTCAGGTAGGCTCTCTGTTCCATTTAAACTTAATGGTTTAAAGCTCGATAATGAGTATAAAGACGACCCTTTGCTTGGATCGATCTATTTAGATTTTCCAATACTTGATAAAAAAGGAAACCGCGTATTTTTGACAGACGTTATGGCTCTTGGTTATAATTTACTTTCGTTTTCTAGAAAGAAAATAAGATTTTCTTTTGATTTTAATACAATTAGAATTGGTGATGAAAATAACGCATACGTGGACTTCCTAGATTTTGAAGGTAAAGGGCTAAAAAGATACAGAGAAGATTTAAGTTACCTTATCAGACCAGACGGTTACATAGTGGGAATATTTAAAGAAATAAGTATTAAGGCATTGAAAAAATGTATGCTTTAGATATTTAGGTTCTGGAGAAAAAATTACTCAATGGCGCTGAACGATCAACTCTTTTCAAGACTTGTAAATCTTTATCAAGGTCTCAATGATCATCAAATGCATCAGTTGAATGCTCGACTAATATTACTCTTATCAGAAGAGATTTCAGATTCACTAGCTATAAAAAAAATTATTGAGCAAGTAGAAACTGAAAACAAAATTTCTGAAGATTAGCATTCCCCTAAAGACCTCTAAAAAGGCAAAATTCCACGCAATGTTGATATTAGTGGAATTAGCTTTTGAAATAATGAAAGAAGGTTTATCCCAAATCTTGGCAAAAGCCACAACAATAAAGCTAATAAAAATGCAACTGACATAATTATGTATATTGTTTTTGGCTGCCCAAAATCAACTCTATCAGAATTGAGTATCTTTCCTAATTCGTGGCTATTTTTTCCGTCTTTAGTTTTTAAAAACGGACGTAATATCCATATAACAAATAAAATTAAAACTAAAAAAAGAATAAGACGAACCATTAAATAAACTTTCTATTTTTGATGAAATACAATATTTAACTTTCTACTTCTGAAAAATGTATTCTACTTCTTCCCAACAGTCAGTAGGAAAAATCCATAATACTTCTAAATCCCCTACGCCAACGTTTTTTAAGCCGTGACTAACGTTTTTAGGAATATATACAAAACTATCTTTATAAACTTTCTTTGAGCTTAAAGAAGATAAGAGTAGTCCTTGTCCTTTTCGAATTATATAAACTTCCTGAGGCGAGTGATGATGAAGGGGTAATTGTACTTTAGGTGGTAAAACTAATACTCCACACGAAATGCCATGGCTTTTCATTTGAGTACTGTCCGCCATATACTTCCATTTAAATTTTGTCTGATCTTTATGTTGACACCAAGCTTTATCTTCCAAGTGGGAAACAACAATGTTTTCATCTTTCATGCTTATTACCATTATATTAAAGGGTAGAGAACATAGTCATAGCTACCATTTCTTTCCAATTTTCTGGATACTTATCTTTTATATTCTTAACATCAATTGCCATTCTTTCACTTTTTTCAAAAAATTGGTCTAAGTTCTGAGAAATAAAGAAATATAATTCATTTCTTTCATTTTCACTCTTTGACAAATTTTCCAAATACTTTGCAATTGTGTCCAAGCTTTTGTTAGTATCCATTTTACTAAAGTCCTAACATATTTAAATTCGTTACTACCATAGGCAAAATCTTATCAGCAACAATATTTTTCAGCTTTAGAATATCTTCTCTATTTTTCATTAAATAACCAGAAAAAACATGTCCATTCTCGAAATTCTAATAAATAGTAATCGCAAAAATTTTTTATAGCAAAAATAGCGAAAAAAAAGAGCTTAAGTGGGTAGGGGTAATCCCGGCTTAGTTATTTTTAAATTCTTGCATTCACAGTTTATCGGGACCTGAAATAGTTTAATTTACTTTCTCGGTAATAAAGTACAAATGAAAGACCACAGAGCATGGTCAAATATCGAACGAAAATTCAAAATTAATTTTTACTAACTAAATTAAATGGAAGGGCGAACAAATACATATAACTAACCACTAGTCACTTGCGCGCAGAGCAGCAACAGTAGTGGATGAACAGCAATGCAACCTTAGTTATAAATTAAGGAAAAAGAAATTATGCTTGAATATTTTAATGTTATCTGGAGGCTCAGCGGTACGCCAATTGCCCAACAAACTCTCGGATCATGATGTTGAGGTTGATTAAATTACCTTGAAAATTCCATCCTGCTCGACTTTTAAAAGATCCAGTTCGACAGTCAACGGGATATGCTGTCAAATTACGCCAACCAGCCGTTTGAAAGTTGCGCATGGCTCGTGGCATTAGTCACTAATACCCATTTCATGCCTTGCGTTGGCTGTACTAGCTTGAGCGTGAACATGGCATTTTCTGCCGTATTGTTCGAACTAGCTTCTAAGATCAACCGTTCTGGCTGGATCCCCTGTGCTAAAAAAAATCTCGAGCCAAGTCACTTTCAGATTTCTTTGTATTGAGTGCATTTCGTAAGCTGCCGTTACCTCCGGTGAATACAATTATAGATTTTGGATGCTCGCTATACAATTTAAGGGCTGCAGTATATCGATCTCCTCCCTCTCAACCCTGGTAGCTTCCAGCGATGCCAGACATCAATATTACCCCCACCGCCAAGAACAATTATGCCATCAACGTTTTCATCATTAGGCTCTACCGGATGAGTTGCCTCAAATCGGGCGATTACTGAATTACCAATTGGGAATACGGATAGACCAACTATGCAAACAAAGGTACAGTATATTCCAAAAGAGCAACGGCGCGCTTTTGTATCAACAAAGAAACTAGAGAAACATCTAAACCTATTACTATCCAAGTTTCTACAAGTAGCAGAGCTCCGATCGACTTAGCCACTATGAAAAAAGCAGTGTCCATTCAATAAAAAACATGAGCGAAAAACTGTAAATAAGTATTAGTACGCGTCTATTCATCTACTATAGGTACAAGTGCATCTTAACATATATTAAGTCAGTAAGCCCAAAAGTTTTTTAAAAAGGTAGAGACCACCATACATGAAATTCATAGTAAGGCATGTGTATTATTTCAAACTCCATAAAACACTCTTCATGCCTAAAAATATGTCGCATAGACTTATACAAAAGATCATTTTGATCAACGCTCATATCTGAGAACTAGCTTTAATTCTCGAGGTGGCTCGGGAAGTGTCCCAAAAACGGTCCAAATAAGACGCGTCTTTGGAAAAATGACTACCCAAACCGTAATAAAAATTGCAACAAAGTAGATAGAAATGCTTTTGTTTGTGACGAACCACTCCTCAAGCGCTCCCTTATACGGTGCAATAATATTGTTATAGAAATCCACAGATGCATTTTTACCATGCATAATTTCTTCTTCTGTTCGAAAAATAATTGATCCAACACCAGATAATCCGGGTCTGACCTGCATAACTATAGACTGAATAGCATCAGAATAAGATTTAAACGTTTGTGGAGTAAGAGGTCTCGGTCCAATAATACTCATATCACCAAGAAAAATATTAAGTAATTGTGGCAACTCATTAATCTTCGTCTGTCGTAAAAACTTACCAACTGGTAATATCCTTGGGTCATTTTTCATAGTAACTGTACCGGTCCCAAGGTTAGGGCTGTCTTTTAGCATTGTCGCAAACTTAAATAATTTAAATAATTCACCATTTTTGCCGATACGTTCTTGAAAAAAGAACACCTCTCCTTCGCCTGAAAATCTCAATATAATCACGATCGGGACAATAAGCGGGGAAAGAAGAAAAAGTGCAACGGCTGAAAATACAATATCGAATAGACGTTCCATGTTTACATCCTTTGATCTAAGTATTTACCAGTTTCTTTGTGCTCAAATTCTGGCAACAAAACATAAAACATTCTAACAATTTCATCTTTTGTCCAGGTTGCTTTTGCCCTTAATGCGTATATACCATCCATGAATTCATCCAATTTAGATCCATTGAATTCAGGTTTATTTTGAATAACGCCAATCGTATCAAAGCGGTTCATATCTAACGATTCACTATCAGTAAAAAATTCCTCGAAATCCTTCTCGCCGGTCGTGTCACTATTAAAAAAATAGCAGGGCCACTGCTTATTTTTAATTAGTTCTTCCGCCTTATCGCGTGCATCATTTTCAGAAAAACACTCAAAGGCTTCATACCCACGTGCTTTTAAAAAATGGGTAGCTATTTCAGAGAAAGTAATAAGATGAAGCTTTTTACTTAATTTTGGAAAAAATATATCTCTATTCTCTCCCAGTAAGGCAGATAATAAGCACAGTTCACCCGACTCCTGCGGAGTTATAAAATATCGCCGGACATCATTTGGCGCCGAAAATGGCTGCCGTTTCGCAAAGCGCTGATTGAAACCATGCAAAAGAGAGCCATCAGAAAATGCTACGTTTGCAAATCGTGCCATTGAAACACTATGTGTCAAGCTTTCACGCATTAAGAACATTTCCATAATGCGCTTGCTTGCTCCCATCATATTTACAGGATTTGCTGCCTTATCTGTTGAAACACAAAAATATTTTTTGGCCCCCATTTCTCTGGTTAAACGAAGTGTATTGATGGCATTAAAAACATTAACCATCAGCAAGCGCATGAGCGTATATGGATCTTTTTCGCTTCTAACATGCTTTAATGCTGATAAATTAAATACATAATCGTATGGACCTTCGGCCTTTATTAATGCCTCAAATTCAATACTCCCACAATCTATAGCAAAAGTTCTGAAATCTCCCTGTCTATAACCTAAAGTACTTCTTACTTCACGTACAAGTTCAACCGTATTATTTTCAGAAATATCTACGATATGAAGAACAAGTGGATCTCGCTTAAAAATCTCACGTGCTACGGCTTGTCCTATGGACCCCGAACCACCGATTATCAAAAAACGATTACCTCTTATCGTTTTTTGTAGTGTGTTTTCATAACTTGATATGTCCCGCGAAAATAAGACATCATTCCTGCCTATAAGAGATAAATAATTCAATTAAATCTGCTCCTTTTATTTCTAAGTGGCTTATAATAACATTATCTGATTTTATATTTTGAAACCAAAGTATAGCTGTCAAGTGTCTTTTAACATTTTAGTGAGTTGTTCATCCATATTAACAACAGGCGTCCAACCCAATAAGTTTCTTGCTTTTGAACTGTCTATCTGTAAAGAGCCAAACAAACGATTTGCAATATTATGTTTCCCCAAAACCCACGCTAAAAACTTCATTATACAAATTGGAAATGGAAATAACCATGCTCTTGGGCTTGAGGGTGAGCGAGATCTGAGCGCATGACCAACCATTTCCAATAGCTGGGTTGTGGAAACATCTTTATCATCAGAAATTAAAAAAATCTGGTTCACAGCTTTTGATGATTTTTCTCGGTCTACACATAAACTGATAAAATTTACTAAATTATCCAATGCAATAAACGAACGTTTATTATAAATAGCGCCGAAGGGTAAAGGCATTGGCTTTGTCATCCACTTTATCATAGAAATGAAATTACCTTTAACGCCTGGCCCATATGCCAATGGGGGACGAATAATAACGACTTCCATGCCGGTGTCTTTTGCTAAAGCTAATAAACCTTGCTCAGCCTCATACTTGGACAAACCATAAGGTTCACTCGGAACGTATTCATCATCTGGCGTAAATGGGTTGCCAGGGCTGGTCATTTCACCATTAACTTTGATCGAACTCAAGAAGACAAACCGCTTTACCCCAGATTGGGCCGCCAAATGCGCCAGAGTCAAAGTTGCATCACGATTTACCTTTCTAAATTCAGCCAAAGGATCAAAAGCATCATCATTCATTATGTGTACCCGGGCAGCTGTATGCACTACAACCTCAATACCATTAAAAGTACTTCTCATCGAGCCACATTCACTCAATTTCAATTTAGCTAAATCACCAACCACTATTTGTTCAATGTCTGAAGGCAACAGACTAGAGGATTGGCGAACAAGCGCCTTCACCTCATAAGTCTCTGATAATAAATTTTTAATTATAGCTCTACCTAGGAACCCAGTGGCGCCTGTTACAAAAACTTTCATCGCAAACCTGTTTTTGCTGGAATTTTCCAATAGACTGTCATATTGGCATCGCTGTTTTTAAAGCAAACCTTTTATCTAGATTAATGTTGACAATAGACGTTTGCTTGATCATTTTTGTACTATAATTCAAAATCTAAAAAAGAGAAAACATAAGTAGTTATCTTCAATCTAAATTACGTTACCGCGGTCGTCAGAAACAGACTTGGTTACTAAAACTAAAGGTATATTCCTAGTCATTAGTGTCATCCAAGAAAATCTCGGTAGTCTTCTTAAAACATCAATAATTACTATTTTGTCTGTTGAAGAAAAGTGGTGGACTCCATAAATACCCTCACTAAAGTTTGCCTCTAATATTTGGTATGATTGCTCTAAATATTTATTTTTACTCAGATCGAGTATCGTCATAAATTATTAGTTAATTCTCGATAAATCTGTAAATGAGCTGCAACAACCTGTTTTTCATCAAATGCAGTTTCGGCAAGTACTCGGCCCGCTTGACCCATTTTGGCGCAAAGGATAGAGTCATTCAGTAGTTTTTCAATTGCATCCGCAAGTGCTAACTCATCCCGCACAGGAACTAAAAGGCCTGAAACATCAGCTTCAATTGCATCACGGCAACCTGGATGATCTGTCGTAATTACTGCCCGACCACAGGCCGCAGCCTCAATCAAAACTTTAGGCAGCCCTTCACCGTAATAAGATGGTAAAACTACTATATGTGCAGAGGCGATTACAAAGGGCATATCTGTTCGATGGCCCCACAATTCAACAGCGCCTTCCTCTGTCCACCTGGCCAACTCATCTGGATGTAAACTATGAGGGTTATCAAGGTCCGGCTTTCCCACAACTACAAACCTAACATCTTTCGAAGATATACCTCGCTTGCGAAGTATCATAGCAGAATGAACAAACTCGCGTACTCCCTTATCAACCAATAAACGCGCCGCTAGCAAAACCACCGGCACACCCTTTGGCAATGGCGTCACGCAATACTGGGATAAGTCGGCGCCTGAACCACGTATCATTGTTACCTTTCGGTCAGGCAACTCAACAAGACTTGATAAAGAGGACAGATCGTTAGAATTTTGAAAAATTACCCTTAGATTTAGGTGTCCTAATGCCACTCGGTATAGATGTTTAACCACCCAGCGTCTGATTGCCGCCGCCATTCCCTTAGATACAAACACAAAACCTAATCCAGACACAGCTGAAACAATAGCGGGTACACGAGCCAAACGAGCAGCAACTCCCCCAAGCAATACGGGCTTAATTGTAACAAAATGGACCACATCTGGTTTTACAAGTTTACAAACACGATAAATTTGCCAAAATGGCTTCCCTATTGCCCATAGACCAACACCACTTCGGTTTAAAGTTAAAGGATGAACCACAAAACCATGATTTTTAAGTACATCCAACTGGTCAGTCACTGCGGTGGCAATATGAACTTCATAACCCTGTCGCATAGCTTCAAGAGCTATCGGCAAACGGTGGGATAGAAAGAACCAATCAACATTTATTACAAATAATAATTTGCGAGCTGCAAGCGGTTTTGTGACCAAAAGCTTTTTGTAGATTTGCATATGATCATCTACTATTTTTTCAATATCGAAGTGTCCCTTTGCCAATGATCGTCCTGCACGCCCCATTTTATTTCGTATCTCAGGTTGTTGAATTAATAACTCAAGCTTTTCAGCTAGTGCCTCGGCATCTTTAGCTGGTACCAGAAATCCTGTTTTATTTGGTTCAATTGCATCACGACAGCCGGGCACATTAGTTGTTACCACAGCGCGGCCACAGGCTGCAGCCTCGGCTAAAGACTTGGGTAAGCCCTCACGATATGACGGCAAGCATGCTATATTCGATCTACTATATAGCTCAGCCACGTTTTGTCGAAATCCAAAAAACTTAGTATTTGGCAGATTTTTCCACTCTTCTATCTGCTGCTTAGAAACAGATTTGGGATTTTGGCCATCACGATCACCGACAACCCAAAATTCTGCATCTATCCCTTTCTGATACAACAAGCGAGAAGCTTCAATATATTCTCCTATTCCTTTCTCTATTAATAACCGCGCAACAAAAGTTATTATAATTTTTCCCTCTGGTTCTGAACTATATTTAAAATGATTTAAATCAACTCCCGAACCACGAACTAAACGGACTTTTGATGAGTTTAAAACGCCCCAGTCTAAAAGAAAATTTGCGTCATCTTTGTTTTGAAAAATAGCAATCTGATTTTTATGTTTGAATGCTAATTTATAAAGAGGGTATAAAACTATTCTTAACAAACTACTCTTGAGCCCTCTTGACATGAAATCGTTGCCAAGTCCCGAAATAGCTGAAACAACCGCAGGAACTTTCAAAATTTGGGATAGAATTCCTCCATATAGATAAGGCTTTATGGTAACGAAATGGACTAAGTCAGGTTTTAATTTATTTAGTAACATGTAAAGTTGAAAAACTAAACGAAGTTCACGTAGTGGGAGCACTCCCTTGCGCTCAATATCAAGGGCATGAAACGTCAAGCCGATTTCATCATACATTGCTAAATTATCTCCTCGGCAGGCTAAGTGTACATCGTATCCTTCTTCAATCAACTTTAGGGCGATTGGTAATCGATGCGAAAGGAAAAAGGCAGAATCATTTATGACGAATAAAACTATCTTCATTTATTTGCTTCCAACCAGCTTTGAAAAATAAGTATATTCCAAAGTTGATGCTGCCAGTTTCGCAGACCGCTAAGATGCTCTGACCATTTTTGACGAATGAGTGTCGTATAGAAAAAACCCTCGTGCTTAAGGCGTGTTTCATCTAGCAAGTCATCGGCCCATTCGCGAAGGGGACCACGTAGCCAACTGTCAATGGGCACACCAAACCCCATTTTGGGACGCTCGATCAAGTTGCTGGGTACATGTCGATTTAAAACTTGACGTAGTATCCATTTGGTTTGCCCGCGTTTTAACTTCATGGATTGGGGCAATCTCCAGGCAAATTCTACCACGCGATGGTCCAGAAACGGAACTCGCGTTTCAAGCGAAACGCCCATAGCAGCACGGTCAATCTTAGTCAAAATATCATTTGGAAGATAAGTGAGCATATCCATTGCCATCATCCGCTCAACGTCATCGAGATATTCTAATGCTGCCAGATCGCTCGTTGACAAGAACGGTAGCTCTTCTCCTCCAATAACGATAGATGCTGGGTTCTTCCAGTCCGATACCAGCCTCAAATATAAATCATTGTAAGATTGATTTGCCAACACCCCTGCTAACTTATGCAGTTTATCCCCAAGTAGTGGAAACTTTAGAGATTGTGGAAAAAATCGTGCTAGACCATTTCCTAACATGTTCCACTTTTCTGCGGAAACACTAGTCAAGCTCAACCCGGCAAATTTTCGGAATGGCATTGGTATATTTGCCAACATTCGACCTAATTTTGCAGTCAATAGGTAGCGATTATACCCACAAAAAAGTTCATCACCAGCATCACCGGAAAGTGATATTTTAACATGTTGTTGAGCGAGTTTTGATACTAAAAATGTTGGTATTTGAGAGACATCAGAAAACGGCTCATCATATAATGAACTCAATAGAGGGATTACCGACCGAGCCTGCTCAGCCGCTACATACAATTCAGTGTGTTCGGTACCTAAGTGCCTAGCTACTGCTTTAGCATTGACTGCCTCATCATAACCTTCTTCGTTAAACCCAATAGTGAATGTTTTAATTGGTCGAGATGATTGAGCCTGCATCAATGCAACAACCGTCGACGAATCTATTCCACCTGATAAAAATGCTCCCAATGGCACCTCAGCTGTCATCTGATTGCAAATTGCATCCTTCAATAATACCTCCATTTCATCAATAGCTTGTTTGTAATCTCCTAAAAATCTATTTTCCATCCCATCAATGGCAACTTCTACACTTGACCAATAAGTTGAAACTTCAGGCTCGCGTTGCTGCAAAGAAACTGTGAGCAGACTTCCAGGTAGTAGCTTATTAATGCCTTCGTAAATCGAGTAAGGAGCTGGAATATATTTGTATCGCATTTGGAGACTTAGTGCATTACGACTAATTTTACCTTCAAAAGCAGGATGTGCGCGCAACGCCTTGAGTTCAGATCCAAACAAAAATACTGCAGCCTTTCCTTGTCCTTGCCAGCCATAATAAAGCGGTTTTTCTCCGATTCGATCTCGTCCAAGCGTTAAGCTAGAGGTTCGTCTGTCCCAAACAGCAAATGCGAACATTCCAATTGTTTTTTCTATTGTTTTCCGAATACCCCACGCATCAAAGCCTGCAAGTAGCGACTCGGTGTCGGAATTGCCATACCAGTTTGGATTTTCCCCTGAATTTTCCAACATTTGACGCATCATCATATGGTTATAAATCTCACCATTAAACACAATCATGTACCTTCCGCTGGCTGATTTCATTGGCTGAAGACCAGTGCGTGTCAAATCGACGATAGCTAATCGTTGATGGCCCATCCAAATTCCAGAATTTGTATCTGCCCATAAACCAGCATCATCTGGTCCCCTATGTAAAAGAGAAGCGCGCATGGATAACAAAAATTGTTCCATTTCCGCGTATGATGAATTGTCACCTGCTGCCAAGAAACCAGTAAGACCGCACATTACAAGAGCCTCTGTTTCCAGTTTTCTTGCCATTTAGTATGTATTAAAACCGTCCATATCTCTACCATACGATTTCTCGTTTCACAGCCAAATTAATAAAATGTCTTTTCAGTATACCACTATTTTGGAGATATTTTTTAAGATCGCATTAAAGAGAAAAACGCTGCCAATTTTTAAGGAAAGTCATTGTGCGCTCCCTCTCAATTTTTAACTAGGGTTTTGAAAGCATTCCAATGGTTTTTAACACATGTATCCAACTGAAAATCATCAGTAATTCGCTTTAAGCAAGAATCTGATATTTTATCTGATAATACTCTGTCTTCTAACAAATCAACGATTGACTTTGCGAGAGCTTTCCTATCTGCAGCAGGTACCAATAACCCATCCAGACCATGGCGAACCAACTCTGGCAAGCCACCTACATTGTATCCAACTACTGGTATTCCATAAGACATGGCTTCCAAAACAGCTGTGGAAAGGCCCTCTTTTAACGAGGGCACAACTAGTAATTTTGCATTATTCATCCAAGAAGAAACATCCCTATGAAAG
The DNA here is from genome assembly GCA_902584635.1 of uncultured Alphaproteobacteria bacterium. Taxonomy (GTDB): domain Bacteria; phylum Pseudomonadota; class Alphaproteobacteria; order Rhodobacterales; family Rhodobacteraceae; genus CACIJG01. Next base: position 229 of record CACIAQ010000041.1, on the reverse strand, counting down.
CCCACATATTTAACACTTTTACTTAAGTGCATCTCCGCAATTTTTGACTGTACCTCTCCATTCATATCGTCTCTCCCGACGAAGGTGAATTTTACATCTGGAATTTTCTCTAGTACTGTTTCTATAGCTAATAGATAATCTATATGGCCCTTGTAAGGAATAAGGTTTGCTACAGTTAGGACATTGAGTGGTCTTTTAGCTAACGGAATTGCATTTTTGGGGATGTCTT
>CACIAQ010000040.1 GCA_902584635.1 uncultured Alphaproteobacteria bacterium | reverse complement strand
ACCAATTAATTAAAAGTGTCAATTAGGCGCTAAATTCTTAGTTTTTAAGACAAACTGCAATAGCGGAGGTTTACGATTTCCTATAGCCAGTTTTTTCTTTTGTCACCCAATTTGTCACTAAAAACTAAGTTATTGATTTTATTGATAAAAGATGGCTCCGGCGGTTGGGATCGAACCAACGACCATAGTGTCATACCAGGTCATAAAGTGTCATATTTGTAAGGGTATGATGGTCATAAAGTGTCATACTTGGTCATAAACATTCATATAGTGTCACACTAATCTTGTCGTTACCTTGTCGTTATCGTAGGAAATTTTGTCGTTATTTTTGGGTAGTGGCTCCACGGGTTGGGTTCGAACCAACGACCAGAGTGTCATACAAGGTCATAGTTTGTCATAAAGTGTCATACTTGGTCATAAAGGTTTATGTTGTGTCACACTTATCTTGTCAGCAGTTTGTCAGCAAAAAAAAGTACGGTAGGAATTTGTCAGCAATTTGGGATATTGGCTAATTGAATAATTTCTTCACTGTTAATCATTGATTGAAATAAAACTCACGCTCTAATTACGGTCAAAAAGGCTATATTTAGCTATCTGAAGTTCAAGTTCTATTTTGCAAAAAGTAAAAAAATTTATTTATCTTCTTTAAAAATAACCCAGGCCATTTCTATTGATTGATTATTGTTCATTTGCCCAAAAAAGAGGCTTTGTGGTAAAAAAAATTTTATTTCCTGATATTTGTTGCCTAAATTCTTATCATTCTTCCCAATTTGTGTAAAGTTCATAAAATAAACTTATGAAAGGTAAAACATATGAAAAAAATATTCTTAACACTTTTAACCCTTCTTTTTACTTTTTCAGTGGGCTTTTCTCAAACAAAAATGCCTTTCGCATTAGATTGGAAATTCGAAGGGCCCAGCGCACCCTATTTTTATGCGATAGATAATGGCTATTTTAAATCTGAAGGGCTCGAAGTAGAAATATCTGCTGGTAAGGGATCTCTTGATGCCATTCCCAAGGTAGCTACTGGAGCTTTTCCAGTAGGATTTGCGGATATTAACAGTCTGGTTAAATTTTTAGATAAAAATCCGTCAGCACCAGTAATCGCCGTTATGATGGTTTATGACAAACCTCCATTTGCGATTGCAGGCAGGAAAAGTCTAGGTGTAAGCTCGCCAAAAGATCTAGAAGGCAAAATACTAGGCGCGCCACCTCCAGATGGAGCATGGGCACAATTTACTCCTTTTGCTAAGGCTAATAACCTAAATGTAGAAAAAATAAAGGTTGAACCCGTCGGTTTCCCGACTAGAGAACCGATGCTAGCAGAGAGCAAGGTTGACGCAATAACTGGATTTTCCTTTTCTATGTTTTTAAATCTCATAAGACTGGGCGTTCCAGAAGAGGATATATCGGTAATGTTAATGGCAAACAATGGTCTGAAACTTTATGGTAATGCTATTATTGTCAATAAGGACTTTGCAAGCGCGAACCCAGATAAAGTTTCATCTTTTTTAAAAGCTGTTGGTAAAGGTTGGGCATCTTCAATAAAAGACCCTGAAAAAGCCGTAAAAAGTCTAATTGAACGAAATCCTGCTGCTGATCTTGTTCTTGAAACAAGAAGGCTAAAATTAGCAATCGAAGGAAATGTTCTAACTCCTTACACAGAAAAAAATGGAATGGGAAAGATTGATATGGAAAGAATGACAGCAGCCTTGGCCCAACTTGAACAAACATACGAGTTTACTTCAAAAGCGGAAATCTCAAATTTCTATACTGATCAATATTTGCCTTTGGATGAAAGCTTGAAACTTAAATAAAACTTGCATAGCAGCTAGGGGTAGTATGTACTACCTCTAGCATTTTAATTAATTTTATGTATATCGATATTAAAGAATTATCCCACAAATATTCAACTGCGGATGAAGATCTATTGGTGCTGAGCGATTTATCTTTTTCGGTAGGAAAAGAGCAATTTGTGTCAATAGTTGGGCCATCCGGATGTGGAAAATCAACTTTAACGAAGCTTATTGCAGGTCTTTCCGTACCATTAAAAGGAAAAATTTTAATATCTGGATCCCCTGTAGACTCTCCTAGAGAATCAATTGGAATGGCGTTCCAAAACCCAGTCCTTTTAGAGTGGAGAACGGCATTAGATAATATTTGTTTGCCCCTTGAAATAGTATCCCCCCAAATGACCAGAATTCAGAAAATAGCAAGGGCTACCGAATTGTTAGAGATGGTTGGCTTAAAGGATTTCTCTCAAAGCAGACCATCTCAATTATCGGGAGGGATGAAACAAAGAGTATCTCTTTGCCGATCTCTGGTACACCGCCCTGAAATTCTTATTCTAGACGAGCCTTTCGGTGCGCTTGACGCGTTTACACGCGAAGGTCTTTGGAAAACATTAAAGGATCTAAAAACATCTGAAAACTTTACTTGCATTTTGATAACGCACGATTTGCGCGAAGCAATTTATCTTTCTGACGAAATTGTTATTCTCACAGACAGACCCGGAAAAGTCAAAAAAAGTGTAAAAATAAATTTTAAAAGAAATAGTAATAGTATTGATGAATTATATTCTAAAGAGGCAACGAAAATGTTAGCTTTTTTGCGGAAACAAATTGAATTATCGCATACAAGATTATGATTAAAAGAAACCTTGGACAGCAAATATATGTGCCGGCATTTAGTATTTTCACATTCTGCATATTTTGGGAATTATTAGTTTGGGCAAATGGCTGGCCTGATTATAAGATGGCTTCCCCTTCTGATATAGGTCCGGCTTTTTGGAAATTTAAGTCTTTATTTATTTATTATGGCTGGGAAACATTTTGGAGAACCGTTGTAGGCCTTGTATTTGCTGTAATTGTTGGAATTGGGTTAGGTATAATTATGGGATTTTCTAAAATGTTAAGGGATGCCTTGTTCCCAATTTTGGTTGGCTTCAATGCAATACCAAAAGCGACGGTAGTTCCAGTAATTGCCCTGATGTTTGTAGGTATGCATGATATGAACACAATTTTAATTGTAATATTCATAGCTTTTTTTCCTATAACAGTTTCGATTTCTGTGGGTCTTTCAACTTTAGAACCGGAGTATGAAGACATATTGTTAAGTTTGGGTGCAAATAAATTTCAAATTTTTTATAAAATTGCTCTTCCAAAGACATTACCAGAGTTTTTTGGTGCTTTGAAGGTTTCTACAACGCTTGCTTTCATCGGCACCAACCTTATGGAAATAATTGAGCCCCACGGTAAGGGGCTTGGGCATTTATTTGATAGTGGTAAGATTAATGCAGATTATCCGTTGATGTTTGCTGTATTGATAGCTCTAGCGGTGATGGGTATATTTTTGTTTTATTTGGTTTTAATTCTGGAGCGTATTTTTGCGGGATGGGCGGAGCGATCTTGAGAGAAAATGTCAATAGTGGCGGTTTTCGATTTCCTACCGCCAGTCAAAAAGTTTGTCGTTATTTTTGTCGTTAAAAAAACTAAGGTATTTATTTTAATAAGAAAATATGGCTCCGGCGGTTGGGATCGAACCAACGACCAATTGATTAACAGTCAACTGCTCTACCGCTGAGCTACGCCGGAACACACAACAACAATTGCACTAAATTTTACTTTAATTCAAGCAAAATTATTTTAATTTTCATTAGATAGGGAAAACTTTGCTGTTTGAGAAAATTTTTCCGTAGATACTTTATCCCTTTCATACAAATCAATTAGGTGTGCAAGAACATTTCTTGTTGCTGCTGCTTTGAGCATAGGGTTTAAATCAACATATACTTCGTCTACTATTTCAGCTGGTGTTCTTGAAATTTTTAAAACAGAATTCAAAATCTGCTTTTCCCTATCCCGCCTATGTTTAATTTGCGCTAACACCATTTTTCTGGGCTCCTTTAAAGGTTTACCGTGCCCAGGGTAATAAATTACCTCATCCCTAGCTGATAATTTTTCTAATGAACTCATAAAAGAGCCTAAATCTCCATCTGGCGGCGAAATCAAAGTAGTAGCCCAACCCATAACATGATCACCACTAAATAAGATTTTCCTTTCTTTCAATGAAAAACAGATGTGATTACTTAAATGACCGGGAGTATGAACAATCTCAATACTATAATTATTCAATTTAAGTATCTGTTTCTCATAAACTTTTTCATCCAGCAGAAGATCTTTATCAATGCCCTCTTCACCCCCAAGCTCTAACGAAGAAGATAGCTTTTTCATAAAGCTGGTTCGGGCCTCATCGGCAGATCCAAATCCAATAATTCTAGCTCCAGTTTCAGTTTTCAACTGCCTAGATAAAGGTGAATGGTCGATATGTGAATGCGTCAGAAGAATATCTGTTACTTGCCTCTGTCCAATATATTTCATAATAGAACTAAGGTGGTCTTCGCTATCAGGTCCTGGGTCAATAACAATTAAGTTCTCAGTCCCTAAAATATAGGTTCTGGTTCCAGTGAAAGTCATAGGGCTGGCATTATCAGCAGTTATCACTACTAAATCGTTTTCAAGTTTCTCTGTCTCACCAATTACAGGTTTATGATTTGTATCAAAGCTTATAGCCATATTTTAAGATTACATTATAATCATCAAAAAATTAAAAAATTTATGAAATATTTAAAGATAAAGAAATATTTACCTAGAAGCTTTTTTGGAAGAGCTCTTTTAATTATTATTCTACCAATTATTTTTTTGGAAGCGATTATAGGCTTTGCCTTTATACAGCGTTACTTTGAACAAGTTACCACACAGCTTGCAAAAAGTACTGTTTTGCAAATTAATTATGTTCTAGATGGTTACGAAAATATTTCTAATAAAGAAAGAGAACTTTTTCTTAAAAATATGGAAACCAAGTTTGATCTAAAACTCACTATTGTTGAGCAAGAAAGTCAAAAAAACTTCGTGCAGAAATATGCATATGACTTTTCTGGGATAACGCTTATAACAATTCTCAAAAATAATGTGCCAAATATTAAACATATAGACTTAAAAACTAACGGTATTGTAAATATATTTACACTTCTTCCAAACAATTCTTACCTTAAGTTTGAAATAGAGAGAGAAAGGTTTACAGCATCAAATCCTCACCAATTACTAGTCCTTATGGTGCTTTTAACGATCATACTTGGATTTTTACTTCTGATGGTACTCAGAAACCAAATAAAACCAATTAAGACACTTGCATCTGCAGCAGAAGCTTTTGGAAAGGGTCAATCTTTAAATTACAAACCTACTGGATCGATTGAAATAAGAAAAGCTGGATCAGCATTTATTGAAATGAGAAAAAGACTCGAGAGACAAATTGAACAACGAACGCAAATGCTGTCTGGAGTTAGCCATGATCTTCGTACACCTTTAACGCGGCTTAAACTAGCTTTAGCTCTAAAGGAGGAAGATGCTGAAACAAAAGAAATGTTAGATGACATTCAACTAATGCAAAACATTCTTGATGAATTTTTAGAATTTTCTAAGAACCAGCAGACAGAAAAAATAAAAGAAATTTCGTTAATCGATTTTTATAACTTAATTAAAAATAATAGTGTCAATTTAAAAGATAAATTAGACTGGCATTTGAAATTAACAAGTAATGAAAGAATTGTCCATTTGAGGCCTCAAAACTTGTTAAGAGCAATAACTAATCTAATTGAAAACGCAGATTTTTATGCATCTGAAATAAGAATTTCAATCGTAGAAAAAAAAACTCGTTTGCTCATTCATATAGAGGACAATGGGCCCGGGATCCCCTCAGAAAAAATAAAGGAAGCAATAAAACCATTTGTTCGATTAGATCATTCTAGAAATCTAAATAAACCACACGGAGTAGGTCTTGGCTTATCTATTGCTTCAGACTTAGTAAAAATTCATGGCGGCAACCTGAACCTTAAAAAAAGTAAAAGCCTTGGAGGTTTAAAAGCGAGCTTGACACTACCACTTTAATTTACCAATAATGGAAGCCTTAACCCAAATTGTGACCCGCAGTTTTAACTATCCCACCATCGGACGCGATGGTTTCACCTACAATGTATGACCCAGCCTTAGAGCAAAGAAATATAACCAACCCAGCGATATCTTCTGGTAAACCTACTCTTTTTCGGGGATTCTTTCGAGCTGTTTCACTATAATCATGATCAACCGCGGAACCTAGCATTTGGCTAGGATATGGACCAGGAGCAATAGCGTTAACTAGTATATTCTCTTTTACTAGCTTTGCTGCTATTACTCGGGTTAAGTGATGGACCGCTGCTTTTGACGTACTATAAGAATAAGTTTCAAAGGCTGGAACATTAAGTCCGTCAATTGAACCAATATTTATAATACGCGATGGATCATCACTAGAAGCTCTAACTTTTAGCATTTCCGTAAGTTTTTGTGTCAAAAAGAAAAGAGATTTTACATTCAAATCCATAACTTTGTCCCATCCCACCTCAGAGAATTCATCATAGGGTTCACCCCAGGCAGCACCAGCATTATTAATCAAAAAATCAATAGCTTTTTCTTTTTCATGGATCTTTTTCACAAAATAATCTATCCCTATTGAGCTACTTAGATCACATGCAATAGGTATACAGACGCCATTATATTTATTTGATAATTCCTCAGCCTTTTTAAAAAGCGGATCTTCTTTGCGTGCAGTTATATATACTTTCACGCCATTGGCAAGAAAGCCTGCTGAAATCATTTCTCCTATCCCTCTTGAACCACCACTTACAATAGCTACCTTGCCAGAAACATTGAAAAGTTCACTTATCTTCATTCTTCATCACTCCAATATGTAATCTAATGATCGTATTAAAAGAGAATGCGAAAGTAAATTACTTAATACCAGCATTAAATTTCTTCAATATTCCATAGTAGTTAAAAGATCTAATAAATCATATATTGCAAGCGATATTTTGGACTCAAGTGGCAAAGACAATACACTCATTACGCCATACCCTAAACTGAGCGGTATAATATAAAATCAGATCATATAGATGAACCATGCCACTAAATTGGACCTAGCCGGTAAACTAAAAAAGCTGTGTGATAGGCCTAAACCATCTCATTAAGGGATCAGTAACCTTCACCAAGAAACTCATAAAAAGGAAAGATGCGTCTTAATTCAAAAATAGGGACATTCCAAAACTGCCGATTAATGTCCAGATGATTATGTCAAGCAAATAGTCAACGGCAAGTATCCAAATGGGGAATGCTGAAATCATCTTGTAAAATATTGGTGGCGCATAGAGACATGCGCCACCGAAAGTTTCTAAATTTAATGATCAGCAGCCAGTACCGCTGCTTTACCTTTAGGTACTCTTATTGCGTCAACCATATCTTGCGTTTCTTGATCAAGTTCTTCAGTTATTAACGAAACAACGACCATAAGTATCAGGTTAACCGGCATATTAATCATACCAAATCGGAGTTCATCAAACCCTTGCCCATAGTGTAATACGCATTTTGTGAACAAAAAAGGGAATTTTGTGGGCAGACTGATCTCTAATGTCTTTTAATCATTTTTATGCCTATAAAATTTTTTGCTCATTTGAATTTAAACCTTATTTTTTAAACTCAAATTTCTTCATTTCGCCTATATATTCTTTCTCTCGTGGAAACGCATATCCTCCGATCTTGCTAGTACTTTTGTTCATTTTTACAATACCTTCACTTAAAACTGTCGCTGCAGAAACTCCTTCTATTATTGGTATTGAAAATTCTTTCTCTAAACTATTTGCAAATTCAACCATACCAGCGCAACCAAGTACAATACTTTCCACTTTTTTGTCACTAATTAATTTAATGATTTCCTCTCTAATTTTACCAATCGCAAATTTAGATTGTTTGTCCAGTTCCAGAACTGGTACGTCAACTGATGTTACACTCGTGCAACGTTTGCCAAAACCCATCTTATAAATATTATTTTTCAGTATCGGGACACTTATGTCTAGGGTTGTTATGATCCCAAAAGTCTCAGAAAGCATAGACGCAATGTAACATGCGGACTGCCCGATCCCCAATACCGGTTTGTTTGTCATTGCTCTTGCGGCATCAAGGCCAGTATCATCGAAACATGCTATTATGAAGGCATCTGCATCTTTATGTTCCTTTACCTTTGTTATTAGTCCAGGCAAAGAAAATACTTCATCGTAATATCCTTCAATGCTTATTGGACCACTATCAGGGTTAACGGCAATAATTCTAGTGTTTGAAGAAGCTACACTTTTCGCACCAGCTTCGATAGCTGTAGTCATAGAAGCGGAGGTATTTGGGTTAATCAGACAAATGTTTATTTCATCAGGCACCTAAAATTTCCTTTTATTAAATAAAAAAACTAACCCTAAAAATAATCCTATAACAAAAAATGAAACAGCAGTGGTTACCGTCCCGAGAGCATAAATAATTGGCGTAGTGACTGTGGTAGTTAAGCCTCTTAAATCCAGTGGCAAGGTATTTGTTGCTCCCATCACTTGTGATGAGCGAGCAAGTTCATCATACGACAAGGTAAATCCAAACAATGCAATTCCAATAATACTAGGCAAGATAATTGGAAATACAACGTACCTAAAAGTCTGGTAAGAACTTGCCCCCAAATCTTTAGCAGCTTCCTCGAAAGACTTATCAAACCTATTAAAAATGGCAAACATTATAAGCAATCCAAATGGTAAAGTCCATGTAAGTTGGGCTCCAAAACCACTTGTATACATTCCTAACGAAGTTTGAAAATTATCTTCGATTTGCTTGATATTGAGTGACTTTCCAACCCATAAAATTATATTATCTATTATTCTAAACTCTAATGCTATGCCAAGAGACAGTACTATAGATGGAACAATTAGGCTTGCAACGGCAATATAAAATAATATATTAGCTCCAAAAAAGTTGCGTCGAAAGGCTAAACCCGCGGCGACAGAAAGAGTTACTGTTAGCAGCATCACTAATAAACCCAATGCAATCGATCTTCTAAATGAAGCTCCTATATCAACTAGTCCTGATCCATGCCATAATTCTTTAAACCAATGAATTGAAAAGCCTTGTAAAGGGAAAACTAAACCCCCTTCAGGACCTTGAAAACTTAGTAAAATTATTGAAAAAATTGGGCCATACAAAAAGATAACAAAAGAAATAAATATCAAAAAAAACAAATAGTATCCGAAAGTATTTTTTCTAAACATCATAGTTCTTTTCTGATGTCGATAAATTTCGTCATCACATATATTATAAATATGGTAATAATCAATAAAATAACAGCATTTGCGGCTGCACCGGGAAATTGTAGGTAATTCATTTCGGTGTTTATGATTTTTCCTACTGACGCTAGCTGTTGACCTCCCATTATCCCTATAGTTAGAAAATCCCCCATAACAACCGTTACTACAAAAATTGACCCTATTATTATACCAGTCTTACTTAAGGGTATAATAATATTAAAGATAATTTGACGGTGGCTTGCTCCAGCATCATACGCAGCTTCTACTATGGATCTATCGATTCTGATCATTGAGTTGAAAATTGGTACTATCATAAAAAGGGTATATAAATGAACAAGGGCAAGAACGACTGAAAAACTTGAATACAAAAGCCATTCTATTGGTTGATCTATTATTCCCAATGATAGAAAAAATTCGTTTACTAGGCCGTTTCTACCTAATAAAGGTATCCAAGATACCATTCTTATCACATTGGAGGTCCAAAATGGTATTGTGCAGACTAAGAATAAACAGACTTGCAAGGGGATTGAGTTTACGTAAAATGCTAAAAAGTATGCTACACAAAAGCCAAGCGCTAGTGTTATCAACCAAGTGAAAAAGCAAAAGAAAAAAGTCGAGATATAAGTCTTAAATGTTAGACATAAACCTTCTTCATTAGAAAGGCATCCGTCGAATATGTATATATAATTATCAAATATAAAATCTGGTATTATAGCGTAATCAGTATAATCCCAAAAGCTTACTACTATTGTTAATACTAGAGGCAGAATAAAGTATACAAAGAAAATTAAAGCAAATGGTAGGGCCAACCAACCTACGTGGGGCTTTATTTTACCTAAGGAAACCTGCATTGATCTTTTTATTTATTCAAGGAGACAGTAAAATTCTGTCTCCTTGATCAATATAATTGCTGTTTTTTTAAGCTGCAACCATTTCGTTCCACTTACGGACCATATATTTGTTCTCATCCATGGTAGCGTTCCAACACGCGACGCCTCCCATTCTGTCTTCATATGATCCGCCATCTCTTATTTCTCCAGCTGATGCTAGCTTATCACCAGTTGGACTAAGAATATCACCCTTTGCAGCTTTGCCTTCCATCCAGAAACCCCATTCATCTTCTGACATATATTGTTTTGCTGTTGGTAACACTGCAGAGTAATAACCCTGTCTATTTAAGTAAGCGCCAACCCATCCGGAAAGGTACCAATTTACAAAGTCATAAACCGCATCAGCTGTTTTGCCTTTTGTAGTTTTTGGCAATGCAAAACCTGCAGCCCAAGCTCTATAACCCTCCTTTAAAGGCTGATAGATACACTCTTTCCCTTGTGCCTTCACCGCTGTAATAGCAGGAGACCACATAGACTGAATGACAGTCTCCCCTGATGCCATTAAATTTACGCTTTCGTTAAAATCAGTCCAAAAAGCCCTGAACTGGCCAGATTTCTTTGCTTCTGTAAAGATTTTCATCGTGAGGTCTATCTCAGATTTAGTCATATTGCCTTTATCGGGGTATTTATATTCACCCATTGCCTCTACCACCATGGCGGCGTCCATTATTCCAATAGAAGGAATATTGAGAGTCGCAGCCTTTCCTTTAAACTCAGGGTTTAGTAGCTCTGCCCAGGAGTTTATCGGTCTCCCTATAAGATCTGGTCTTATACCAAGTGTATCGGCGTTATAGATAGTGGGGATTAGAGTCGCATATTGAGTAACATCGCCAGCAAATTTCTTTCCCGTAGAACCCTCGAGATACATGACTTTAGATGGCGCAGTCCCTTGCAGACCCACTTTTTTTCCTTCTGGGGTCATTCCTTTTGTGAATATAGACGTAACGTTGTCCCATTCTTTAATTCTTTTAGTGTCCATACCTAAGATATTTCCTGATGGCACTAGTTTTGGTAAGCTGAAATACTCTGTGTCAACAATGTCAAAACTGTTTGGCTGGGTGAGTACTCTTTTGGTAACTTCATCCGTGGTGACCGCTATAAATTTTACCTTTAACCCGGTGTCCTCAAAAAGTTTCTTTTGCACTTCATCGCCCATGCTGACTGCTGTGCCAAGATATCGAAGTGTAATGGGATCCGATGATATAACGGCCGGTGCATATAGGCCCAGTCCAGTCGCTGCAACGGTTCCAGCGCTAAGCTTTAAAATTTGTCTTCTAGATAATTTCTTGTTTTTCAAATTTACCTCCATTAGATTTGTGTTAACCCCCTGAGAGGATTAAATACGCTAAAAACGTAACGGAACAAAAAATTCAGAAAAATTTAAATTTTTTTCCAAAAAAAATTAGATTTGTGATTAATAAATGTGCAAATATTGATTTTTGCCCAACTTTATAGCATAAAATTGATGTAAAATTTTTATTTTAATTTTGTGTTTGATATACAGGTTAAATAAAGTTATCCAGTTTTCATGCCTAGTGACTTCCAAAATAATCTTGAAATTATAGCCGTAAGAAAGGCTTATGGAGATTTTGAAGCGGTCAAAGGTATAAGTTTCAAAGTCATTGAAGGCGAATATTGTTGTCTTCTTGGCCCTTCAGGCTGTGGTAAGACTTCATTACTTAGAATGATTGCTGGCCACGAAGAGATCACTGATGGCGATATCTTTATAGGATCAAAACGGTTAAACGGCTTAACTCCAGCAGAGCGCAGAACATCTATGATGTTTCAGAATTATGCTCTCTTCCCACATCTAAGTGTGATTGATAACATATCTTTTTCACTTAAAATAAAAGGAGAAAGCTCTCAAAAAAGATATAAAGAGGCAATGAAGTTTTTAGAAATGGTCCAAATGAATGGTTTTGAAAATCGATATCCAGATCAGCTTTCAGGGGGCCAAAAACAAAGGGTTGCTCTCGCAAGAGCTTTAATAACAAAGCCCAAAGTTTTGCTTTTAGATGAACCATTATCAGCTTTAGATCCCGCATTGAGAGTTCGTATGAGAACAGAATTAAAGCTAATGCAGAGAGAGTTAAAAATAACTTTTGTTCATGTGACCCACTCCCAAGAAGAAGCTTTAGCGCTTGCCACCACTGCAGTGGTAATGAATGATGGTGTTATTGAGCAAATTGACAGTCCTTTGAATCTTTTCAACAAACCGAGGTCAAAATTCGTTGCCGAGTTTGTTGGTAGTCACAATATAATTAAAAGAGAAACCCATTTTAGTTCACTTAGAATGGATAAAACAAAGGTTAGTGATAATCTATCAAAAAATATAAAAACAGGAGTTAGAACTAAAATTGCTGACATCGAATTTCTTGGAAACTCAGCTAGAATTATTATGAAAAGCAGGAATCAAACAATTATTGCTTCCGTTGATGACGTCTCTTTTTTGAAAAACGAATACACAATAGGCAAAGAAGTTTTTTGCCATTGGGATGAGAAAGATCTCCACTATTTTGAAAATTAACAAGAGACCTTTTTGTTCACTATACATAAAACGTTTACCTGATGTAATAAAAACAGCGGTCACTTTGCTGTTTCCTGTGACCATCCCTATTTTTTTCTGAACAAAATAGTGAAAAGTGGTATAGAAAATAGGTCTCAGTTATTGATAAATATGTATAGGTAAAGTCGTGGTAGGGGGTACAGGACTCGAACCTGTGACCAAAGCGTTATGAGCGCTCTGCTCTAACCAACTGAGCTAACCCCCCACAAGGTTACGCTATCACACCTCTTCATTAAATTTGATTGTTTAGCTTGTCAAGGTATAGAGAGTCTAATAGTTTAAAGCAAAATGAGAGAATAGGCAGAAAAGAGACAATCTATGGCTAAAAAAGAGAAAGCAATAACTTACAAAGACTCTGGGGTCGATGTTGACATTGGCAATGAATTCGTAAAAAATCTTCCATCTATGGTAAACTCAACATTTGATAAAAATGTTATTAACGGAATAGGCGATTTTGCTGCTTTCTATTCAATTGAAAACGAGCACCTTAACAACCCTATATTAGTATCTGCGTGTGATGGTGTTGGAACAAAGATAAAACTGGCTATTGATACAAAAAACTATTCAGGCATTGGGCAAGACTTGGTCGCAATGAATATAAATGACTTAATTTGTACAGGTGCTAAACCCCTTTTTTTTCTTGATTATTTATCAATGTCTAAATTGAATATTTTGGAACATTCAAAAGTAATAGAGAGTATTGCATTAGCTTGTAAAAAAGCAAAAGTATCCCTTATTGGCGGAGAGACAGCAGAGATGCCTGGCATTTACTCAAACAATGACTTCGATTTAGCAGGGTTCGCAGTAGGTCTTGTTGACCGGTTAAAAAAATTGCCAAAAGCAATTAAACCTGGCGACTTGGTTTATGGTCTACCATCATCAGGCCCACATTCGAACGGATTTACTTTAATAAGAAAGCTTTTGGAATTAGAATCTAGAGATAAAGTAACTGATCTTAAAAAATCTTTAATGGCCCCAACAAGATTATATTCAGATTTTGCACAAGACCCGATAATATTGAAAATTTGTTCGGGTTTTGCTCACATCACAGGTGGCGGTTTAGTAGATAACCTACCTAGAGTTCTGCCAAAGGGCCTTACAGCAAAAATACAACTGAATTTATGGGCTGTGCCCAGCTCTTTAAAGTGGGCGATCAAAAGGGCTAGACTTTCACAAAATCAAGCGTTGCAAACATTTAATTGTGGAATAGGATTTATAGCTATCGTTCCTTTAAATAAGAGCAAGGAGTTTGAAATTCAAAATAAAAAAATTAATGAGCCTGTTTTTAAAATCGGGGAAATAATTCAAGGGAACCAATTAGAGTTCAAGGGAAACCTAAATATTGACTAGCTATAACAAAAAGAAAAATGTTGCTATTTTTATTTCAGGTAGAGGGTCAAACATGATGGCACTTATCAAGGACATGAAAAATGAAAGCGACCATCCTGGTCATCCAAGGCTTGTAGTTTCAAATAATATTAATGCAGAGGGGCTAGTCTTCGCAGAACAAAATTCAATAGAAACATTTGCTTTTAATATAGAAAAAGATCAAGACAATTTAGTTTTTGAAGAAGCAACACTGCGTGTTCTTGAGGAAAAAAAAATTGATCTTATTTGCCTTGCTGGTTTTATGAAAATTTTATCAGAAAATTTCATAAAATCGTTTTCTAAGCCTATTCTAAATATACATCCTTCGCTTTTACCTTCTTTTCGAGGTTTAGATACTTACCAGAGAGCATTGAATGCTGGGTGTTTAATGCATGGCTCCACAGTCCACGAGATAACAAAAAAAGTAGATCAAGGGCCTATACTTGGGCAGGTTATAACAAAAATAGCCGAAAATACTACTGCAAAGAAGATGGAGGAAGACCTCCTACCCAAAGAGCATTTTCTATATAAACGTGTTTTGAGAGAGTTTTTAGAGGGAAATCGTAGGAAAATATTGTTAATAGACTCTGTATCAAGCGGGACCTCAAAACTGAAGGATCTCTAAACCTGAGAAGAAAAAATTTATCTCTTCTCTTGCAGTCTCAGGAGAATCAGAGCCATGCGCCGAGTTTTCAGTCATAGATAGTGCAAACTCCTTACGTATAGTTCCTGCCTCTGCTTGCTCTGGATTAGTTGCTCCCATGATTTCTCTATTGATTTCTATGGCATTTTTGGCTTGCAAAACCTGAACTACTATTGGGCCTGAAGACATGAAATCACATAGCTCGTCAAAAAACGGCCTGTTACGGTGCACGTCATAGAAAGACCCAGCCTGCTCTTTGGACAACCAAACTTTTTTTTGTGCTACTACTCTAAGCCCTTTTTCTTCAAACATAGTAATAATTTTACCAGTTAGATCTCTTTTTACGGCATCTGGCTTTATAATCGAAAGAGTTTTTTCTAAAGACATTTAACTGCTCCTATTTTTAAAAATAACTAAAACATTAGAGTTTTAAAGTAAACTACTTTTTAGCTCGACTTTTCTAAGACCCATTTATTTACTTTATTGACCCAGTACTTGCAAACAACATTTTGAGCAACTAAGTTTTTCCACAATACCCTAGCGTTTTCTTTTTCTTTATTTTCTTGGTTGTCAAAAAAGTAATATATATTAGAAAATTTTTGACAGACTTCTTCCTCTATTAAAACTCCATTCAATGCTAACAAGGTATTATGTTTATAATCCTTTTCTATGTTACTTGTAATCAGTATTGGATAAAATGAGCCTTCTACCTCTTTCTTTGTTGAATGAGGTATGAATCCGTCGTCTCTGTATGCCCATAGAAAATCATCAATAATTTTAACATTTTCATAATCTTTACAACAAATAAGTATGGTGTTTCTTGTTTTATATAGTTTTTCTGTCAACCAGAATATGTCTCCAACTACGTCTCGTTGTGAAGAGTTATAGAAAAAAGCCTTTTCAAGTTTTTTAACAACCATCTATGAAAATTCCTGAAAATATTCAAAAAGCGAAACCACGCCCCAGGCTGTGGCCCCACTTCTGCTAAAAACAGTCTCCGTGTTCTTGGCAACCCCAGCAATATCTAAATGAATCCACGGGATCTCCTTTTTTACATAATTATTTAGAAACATAGCAGCAATTATTGAAGATCCCTGCGACCCTCCAACATTTGTCATATCAGCCACATTGGAAGAGAGTGCATCCCCGAACTTTTTGTCCATGGGTAACCTCCAAGCCTTTTCATTAGCTTTATCGCAAACAGATAAAAAATCGTTGCAAAATTTATCATTATTTGAAAATACGCCCGCATACTCCTTTCCCAGAGCAATTATTATTGCCCCGGTAAGCGTAGCAAAATCAAATATTTTTTTTGGTTTAAACTTTAGTTGTGAATACCAAAGTAGGTCACCTAACAATAACCTTCCCTCAGCATCGGTATTATTTACCTGTATCAAATCGCCTTTAAGCGATTTTATTACATCTCCCGGTCTTAAAGCGTTGGGACCAGGCATATTTTCAACAAGCCCAAGTATACCCACTAAGTTTTCTTTTAGATTGGCTAAAGCAGCAGACTTTAGAACACCTGCGACAACTGCAGCACCTGCCATATCCATAGCCATATTAACCATCCCAGAAGAGGACTTCAACGACAGTCCCCCTGAGTCAAACATGACTCCCTTCCCAACGAGTGCTGTAGGCTCCACACCTTTCTTAATTCAAGCATCAATGCGTTGCTTAATCTTAGAGCTTCTTCATTTTTTTTGATATCTTCAAAACTCAACCCTTTACTCTGTTTTTCTTTTATGCTGCGTTCACAAAGAGTTACATAGCGCATTAAACCATTATTATTTGAAAAACTATAGCTTTCTCCTGGCATTAGTTTAATTAGTACCTCTTTTATATTTTTTTCTACCTTAGACAATAAAATTGGCCCCCTTATGTCTTTTTCATTTGAACATGCGGTGTCACTATTTGAT
>CACIAQ010000039.1 GCA_902584635.1 uncultured Alphaproteobacteria bacterium | reverse complement strand
GGCTCAACACGCTATTGCAGAGTCTGCAACTAAGTGTGCTCAGTATTATATTAACTATAGATGGCTTGGTGGAACCTTAACAAATTGGAAAACAGTATCGAACTCAATTTTAAGGCTAAAAGAACTCGAAGCGTTTGACGAAAGTGAGCTTTCTCTTTTCACGAAAAAGGAGAGGCTTAATATTGAAAAAGAGCACCAAAAGTTGAACTTATCTCTCGGTGGTATTAAAGAAATGAAAAATATCCCTGACATGCTTTTTGTTGTAGACACAAATAAGGAGGCGATAGCAATAAAAGAAGCAAAAAAGATTGGTATACCCGTTGTAGCAATACTAGATACTAATTCTTCTACTGCAGGAGTTGATTTTCCTATACCAGGCAACGATGATGCTTCCAGAGCAATATCCTTATATTGCGATTTAGTGAGCAAAACTATTTTGGATGGTATGGAATCGCATTTAGGGTCTGCGGGCATCGATTTAGGCGAGTCTGAGATAACTTCATCCGGAGACTTGTCCAAAGAAAAAGATTTAAAACAAGATGGTTCTAATGATATTGCATCTTCAGAAAAGGTAGAGACAGGTAAACCAGACCAAAACCCCGACAATAAGACATTAGCAAGTCAAGATAATAATGATGTCGCTGATGAAGTTGTTGATGAGAGCATTTCCGAAGAAAAAGTCGTTAAGAAAGATGAAGCCAATACTAAAACATAAAAAAACAATAAAAATGGATTTGATTCAATAATTAAGGGAGAATAAATTGATATCAGCTTTATTAGTTAAAGAACTTAGAGAAAAATCTGGAGCGGGTATGATGGATGCAAAAAAAGCTCTCGTCGAGACTGGTGGTGATTTAGAAGCAGCCCAAGACTGGCTTAGAACAAAAGGACTTCTAAAAGCTGAAAAAAAATCCTCTCGTATTGCCGCAGAGGGCCTAGTTGGGGTCAAAATCAATGGCAACATAGGTACTATAGTTGAGTTGAATTCAGAGACAGACTTTGTTGCCACAAATAAAGAGTTTATTGAATTAGTAGACCTTGTTTTGGTTGAGGGCTTTGGACTTTCGGATAGAGATGAAATTTTGGAAAGAAGTGTTTCAGGGAAAAATTTTCAAGAAATTATAAATAATAAGATAGCTACTATAGGAGAAAATATTAATTTAAGAAGAGCTGTAAGCATTAAAGGACCTAATATTTATGCGTATGTCCATAATTCTGTGTCAAAAGATTGTGGTAAGATAGGAGTGTTAGTCTCTCTAGAAGGAAGTAAAAATGAGGATTTTGGAAAAAAGTTGGCAATGCATATCGCAGCAACGTCTCCTTTAGCCATATCAGAGAAGGATCTAGATAAAACTTTAATTGATAGAGAGAAAAAAATTATAAGTGAACAGTTTAGTGCAGAGGGAAAACCTGCAGAAATTGCGGAAAAAATACTTTCGGGAAAACTAAAAAAGTTCTTTGAGGAGAATGCTTTGCTTAATCAAAAATTTGTCATGGATACCGAAAGTTCTGTAAGTAAAGTTTTAGAAAAGAACAATCAAGTACTAGTTGATTTTGTTAGGTTTAAGGTTGGGGAAGGGATTGATAGGAAAGAAAGTGACTTTGCTGCGGAAGTCAAAGATATAGTAAGTTAGGTTGTAGGAGATTGGCAAAAAAAAGTCGATATAAACGCATATTACTTAAAATTTCTGGCGAAGCTTTAATGGGAGAACTAAAGCTGGGGTTGCACCCGCCGATTGTAACTAAAATAGCTTCTGAAATAAAAAAAGTTCATGCGGAGGGTATTGAGGTCTGCTTAGTAATTGGGGGTGGAAACATCTTTAGAGGTCTACAAGGTAGTGCGCAGGGTATGGAGAGAACAACTGCAGATTACATGGGGATGTTGGCAACTGTAATGAACTCTCTAGCCATGCAATCTGAGTTAGAAAAGCTGAATGTCCACACAAGAGTTATCTCAGCTATACCAATGGATCAAATTTGCGAGCCTTACATTCGAAGAAGAGCTGTTAGGCATTTAGAAAAAAATAGAGTGTGCATATTTGCTGCTGGAACAGGAAACCCGTATTTTACAACAGATACAGCTGCGACCCTGAGAGCAATAGAAATGAAATGCCAAGCAATTTTTAAAGCAACAAAGGTAGATGGCATTTATGATAAAGACCCAGTCTTAAATCCTAGCGCAAACTATCTAGAAAAAATTACCTACGACACAGCATTGCAAGAAAATTTAAAAGTAATGGATGCAAGTGCAATAGCGCTCGCAAGAGACAACTCCATTCCTATCATTGTCTTTTCTTTGTTTGAAACAGATGAGTTTTTGAGTATTGTTGAAGGAAAAGGAAGGTTTTCATTGGTAACTTGAATTAATGAATGAATTTGATTTAAAAATAAATGATATTGAAAAAAGAATGTCAGGAGCACTTACTTCATTAAAAAACGACTTCCTTTCTTTAAGAACTGGTAGAGCATCTTCGTCAATGCTAGACCCCGTCTTAGTCGAGGTATATGGGTCAAAGCTACCCTTAAATCAATGTGCTTCTATTACTGTGCCAGAATCAAGAGTGCTTTCTGTTAACGTTTGGGACGTCAACAATATAAGTATGGTAGAAAAAGCTCTTATTAATTCAGGACTTGGTCTAAATCCTCAAACTGAAGGAAATATAATCAGATTATTAATTCCTGAATTAAACGAAGAAAGAAGGAAGGAATTAGCTAAGCTGGCTTCTACTTTTGCTGAGAATGCAAAAATAGCGATAAGAAACGTCAGAAAAGATGGTATGGATAAGATCAAAAAACTTCGAAGTGAAGGAATGTCTGAAGATGAAGCTCAGGTTTGGAGTGATGAGATTCAAGATATGACTGATAAAATGATTCTTTCAGTCGACAGTTTGCAAAAAGAAAAACAATCAGAGATAGTAACGTTTTGATTTATAAATTCTTAAGAGTAGAGATGATAAGTGTGGTTAGTGTTTGAGGATCTCAAATTACGATCTTTGTCTGCTCTGGTATTAATATCACTTCTTTTTTTACTCACTTTAATTGCCCCATTTTTATTTACACCCTTTTTGTGTGTTTTCAATATCTTGCTGATAATAGAAATATTCAGGCTTTATAGCTTTAACAAGGAGCCATTTTCTTTCAACCTGATCCTAGTAGGAATAAGTGTTTTACCAACATTTTTTGCACAAACTGATCTTTCTACAACCTTTTTGTTGAACATTTTTTTGTTTTTTTTCATCCTATATTTGTCTACATCAATAGGCTTGAGTATTATTATTGTTTATGTGAATTTATCAATTTCGCTTTTAATGAGTTTGATTGTTTCACCAACAGAAATTGGAGGAACTGGTTTTTTTGCCGTGTTAGTTTTCGCAGTCGCACTCACCGATATAGGAGGTTATTTTGGTGGTCGTGTTTTAGGAGGTCCAAAGGTATTTGAAAAAGTTAGCCCCAATAAAACTTGGGCTGGAATATTCTTTGGGTGGCTAATGGTAATTTTTTTTTATTACGTTCTACAGTTGTTTAATTTTTTTGAATCAGACTTATTTGTTTTTGTGTTCCTTGGTATTGCAATTTCATCACAAGTGGGTGACTTCATTGAAAGTTACGTTAAAAGGAGCTTAGGGGTAAAAGATACCGGCAATATAATACCTGGACATGGCGGGTTGCTTGACAGATTTGATGGGCTTATATGTGCAAGTTTTTTTGTTAAAATTATAGATTTTTATCTGGCAGCATGACAAAGAGGAAAATTAATATCTTTGGAACAACTGGTTCTGTCGGTCAAAGCACGCTAAAGGTTTTACGAGAAAGTAAAGAGGCATATGAGTTTGTAACTTTCTCTGCGCATAATAATGTCGATCAATTAATAGCTGATTGTCTTGAATTTAGACCTCGATATGCGAACGTAGGTAATGAGAAATATTTTTGGAAGTTAAAAAATGCGCTCTCTCACACAAACATTATATTAAGTTATGGGAAACGTTCCCTTTTAGATCTAGCAAGTATAAAAGTTGACTGGTCTATGTCAGCTATAATTGGCTTCGCCGGAGTGGAAGTGTCTCTTCGTTGCGCAGAATATTCGAACGTTTTAGCTCTGGCAAACAAAGAAGCTCTTGTTTGTGCTGGAAATCTATTATTAGATATTTGTAAAACTAATGACACTAAGCTTATACCAGTTGATAGTGAGCACAGTGCTATATTTCAATGCTTAGAAGGCGAACGGAGGAAGGATTTACAAAGTATAATTCTCACAGCTAGTGGAGGCCCCTTTAGAGATTGGAGCCTTAAAGAAATGGAGTCTGCAACACTCAAGCAAGCGTTAAAGCACCCAAACTGGAGTATGGGTACAAGAATAACCATTGATAGTGCTTCTATGTTTAATAAAGCACTAGAATTAATTGAGGCGATGCATTTATTTGGACTAAATTTTTCTGAAGTCAAAGTGATAATTCATCCCCAATCAATAATACATTCAATGGTGAATTTTAATGATGGAAGTACATTGGCACAATTGTCCTTACCTGATATGAAGGGTCCTATTGGCTACGCACTAAATTATCCAAAAAGATTAAATATCGATTTAGAAAATATTGATTTCACAAAACTTGGTTCTCTTGAATTTTTTGAACCTGATAAAAAAAAGTTTCCTGCTCTCGACATTGTAGAGAAAGTTGGAAAGAATTTAGATCTTGGAGTTATATTTAATGCAGCAAAAGAAATAGCTTTGGATAAATTTATTTCAGGAGAGATAGCTTTCTTAAAAATGGCTGACTTAATAGAAAAAACTCTTGAAGAAAGTTCATTGATAAATAATATTAGTGCTATGTCTCAAAACGCCACTGGCATCAAAGAGTTAGATGAACTTACAAGAGAATTTGCAAAAAAATTGAAGTTTTAGGAGTAAGGCATTTTTATTTTTCAGTTTTTATCAATTGTATTTGCGTTTGGCATAGTTATTTTTGTTCATGAATACGGGCACTTCATAATTGCACGTCTCAATAAAATTGATGTTGACGTTTTTAGCATTGGCTTTGGCCCAAGAATCTTGTCTTTTAAAGACAAAAAGGGTACCGAGTGGCAATTTGCAGTCATTCCTTTAGGTGGTTTTGTGAAGTTTTCTGGTGACGATAACCCTGCTTCGATAAATACAGTAGCAGTCGGTAAATCTGATGCTTCTCACTCTAAACAATTTAATGAGTCACCTTTGCTTAGTAGATTTTTTACCGTTCTAGCTGGCCCTTTTGCAAATTTTGTCTTTTCGATATTCATATTTTCGGCTATATTAATTTTTCAAGGTGTTTCTGTAAACGATCCAATTATTGGCAAAATTAATAACTTTTACGAAGCCAAATTTGATATAAAAGTTAATGATAAGATTCTTGAAGTTGATGGGCAAAAAGTAGCCTCATTTTCTGATATTTTTTCTATTATTAAAAAATCTGATGTGGAGACATCAAGGTTTACCATAGAGAGAGATTCCTTAGTCAAGGAAATTGAACTTCCTTATCTTTTGCAACCTATTGTAGAATCAATAGAACCTCTCTCTGCTGCATCACTTGCAGGATTGCATATCGGAGATGTCTTCTTGACGATTGAAGAAAAAAAACTTCGCAACTTCAACGATTTAAAAGAAGAAATAACGCAATCTAAAGGAAGAAGTTTAAGAATTACCATTTTTCGTGATGGTAAGGTTCTTCAGAAATCTATACAACCAACATTGAGCCCTATTGAGAATAAGAAGGGTGATTATGAGGCGATCTACAGAATAGGTGTTGCTGGTGGACCAATATTCTATCCTCCTAAAGAAACACCAAGCCTTTGGAAAGCCTTGATCTTTGGAGTAGAAGCAACCACAGGGGTGATAACAGCATCTTTTAAGGGAATTCAAGGTATAATTAAAGGTCATGTGGACCCAAAGCATCTTTCTGGACCAATAGGGATTGCGCATGCAGTTACAGACTCAATTAAATCAGGGCTTTTAGCTTTCTTATCTCTGATAGCAATAATTTCAACAGGTATTGGGTTTGTCAATCTGCTACCTATCCCTATATTGGATGGTGGCCATATACTCATGCTATTTTATGAATATGTTTCGAGGAGAAAACCAACCGAAGCAATTATAAGATTTTCTATGATATTTGGTTTAGTTTTGTTACTATCCCTACTGACGTTTACAACATTTAATGATATTTCGCGATTAGTATTATTTTTAAATTTTTAAGGAGAGATATGTGAAACAAAATTTGACTCAGTTGATTCTTTTTCTCTTTTGTTTTGCAATACTTCTTTCAAAGCCTTCGAATTCACAGTTCAGATTTTCTCAGATTATAGTGCAAGGAAACTCCAATACAAATATTGAAACTATTAAATCTATATCCGGGTTGAAACGAAATATTTCTTTGTCGGCAAACGATCTAAATCTAGCGTTAAAAAATTTATATAGTAGTAATCTTTTTGAAAACGTTCAGGTCATACCTAAGGGTACAAATGTAATAATTAAGGTAAAAGAAAATAAAAGGATTCGTCGCTTAGTTTTTGAAGGAAACAATAAAATAGAGGAAAAAGAATTGCTCCCCTTAATCAAGTCTAAAGAGAGACAACCTTTTAGCAGAGTGCAGGCAGTTAAAGACAGCAGAATTATTTCAGATTTTTATCGATTTAAGTCGAGGTATTCCGCAAGAGTAGAACCAAAAATAATTGAAAGAGATAAGGGATTTGTTGACTTAGTTTTTGAAATTTATGAAGGAGGTGTATTGCAAATTTCCCAAATAGATTTTGTTGGCAACAAGACGTTTTCTGACAGGCAGCTAAGAGATGTCATTAAGTCCAAAAAAGCAGGGCTATTTTCATCTTTTTTTTCAAGCGATAATTATTCTGAGGATAGTCAAGAAGCGGATAAATATCTTTTGAAAAAATTCTATAATGACTTTGGTTTCCCTGATGCTAAAGTTATAGCATCGCTGGGAGGGCTTAAAGATGGCGGTGAAACAGCATTTTTGACTTACTCAATTTATGAGGGGCCATCCTTTGATTTTGGTGATGTGTCTATAAAGTCGATGATAAAAGGCATATCTCCATCTGATTATGCAAAGTCAGTGGTTGCTTCAAAAGGAGATAGATTTAATTCATCACTAATACAAGAGACTTTAGATAACATAAAGAAGGTATCTGTCAGTAATGGTTATCCATTTTTAATTGGAAAAGTAGAACAAGATAGGGATTTCAAAAATAAAGAGATAAGCTTGCTTTTTAAAGTTATTGAGGGCCCGAAGCTTTTTGTTGAGCAAATAGAAATCAGCGGTAACACCCATACTCGCGATAATGTCATTAGACGTGAATTTAAAGTTGAGGAAGGAGACGCCTTCGATCCAACCATGCTAAAAAGATCTGAAGAGAAATTGCAATCTTTAGGCTATTTTGAAAGCGTTAACGTAAAGTTAAGGCAAGGCTCAAGCCCTCAGAATGCAATTGTTGATATAGATGTAAAAGAAGCACCTACTGGAGCACTCTCATTAGGTCTAGGATATTCAACTGATACCGATGTTTCTGCTCAGTTTTCATTCAGTGAGACAAATTTCAGGGGCGCTGGGCAAGGTATTCGTTTTAGCGTGTCTGGATCAAAAGATAGTTCTACCGTCGGTTTGGGTTTTAAAGAAAGAGGATTCCTTGGAAGAGATGTTTTGGTTTCAATGGACATCGATTATACGAATTCAAAACCACGCACTACTGGATATACAGCAAACCTATTAGCTATAAAACCATCAGTTGGATTTAACATTTCATCAAATACGAGGGTAAATCTTACTTATAAATTAGAAAATTTAGATGTTAATGCTGTTGGGTCTTCAGAAGTTTTAAAGCAGGATCTTGGCAAATCTATAAGATCATTAATAGATTTTTCTCTAAGACATGACAAACGAGACTCCATTATTAAACCGACGAAAGGATATATGGTTAAGTTTGGGTCTGAAATTGCTGGTATAGGTGGAGATGACCAGTTTGTGAAATCGAAAGCAAGTGGCAAAATATATCAAGGAGTATTTGATAATAATATTATCTTTTCAACCGAACTAGAAGGTGGAATTTTATCAATGGGTAAAGGTTATTCTAAGGTGTTCGATAGATTTCTTCTGGGTGGCCGTTCATTTCGAGGCTTTAAATACAGTGGGATAGGGCCTAGGGAATTAAAAAATGGATCATACACTATTCCCCTTGGAGGTGAAAAATATGCAATAGCAAGATTAGCAGCTTCATTTCCGCTGGGTTTACCTAGAGAGCTGGGACTTTTTGGCAGTGTGTTTGCAGAAGCGGGTACTTTGTGGGGTTTAAAAACTGATCCAACTATTGCTGGTCTTTCAGACAAGATCGCACTTACAGACAGATCGATGAGAACTTCTATTGGGTTTGCAATGAATTGGGAAACTCCTATTGGACCACTTCAATTTAATTGGTCTCGGCCACAAAAATATTTAGACGCAGATGACCTTGAATATTTTAGTTTGAATTTAGCCACAAGATTTTGACTTTTTTTTATAAGAATAAGCTTGGACTCCCAGTGCATGTCTTTATCTTATCTTTATTATTTTGTTCTCCTTCCTTTGCTCAAAAAAAAGATATTGTAACTTCTGTACTTGTTATTAATAGTATGGTCGTTTTTGAGAAATCGAAGTTGGGTAATGATATATTAATTACCTTTCAAGAGGCTGCCCTGGAATTAAAAAAGGAGGCTGATCTTAATGCAAAAAAGTTTGAGGACGAGGAATTAGATCTAACACAAAAAAGAGAGATCTTAACTAAAAAAGACTTTAATAAATTGGCAGATGAATTTGATAAAAGAGTTCAAAAAACACGAAATCTTTACGATTTAAAAGATAGCCAATTGAGAAGCAAATTAGAATCTTGGAAGAAGAATTTTATTGAATTATCTGGTAGAGTTATTCAACCTATAATGTTGAAATACGAAGCATTTATTGTCTTAGACTCATCTCAAATCGATTTATTTTTTGATAATAGAATAGATATAACCGACCAAGTAATATTTGAACTGGATAATTTTTATGAAAGTGATCCAAAATATTTAGGGGTTATTATAGGAAAATGATAAGGAGAAGTTTATGAAAATGGAGTCCTGCAATGTTGAAGAAATAAAGAAATTAATACCTCATAGATATCCATTTTTATTGATAGATAAGGTGATTAATATTGTAAAAAATGAAACAGCTACTGGCATAAAAAATGTTACCATAAATGAACCATATTTCCCTGGACACTTTCCTTCATTGTCGGTTGTTCCTGGCGTATTACAAATAGAGTCTTTGGCTCAAACAGCGGCAGTATTGGTGGCAAAAAGTCTAAACATTACGGATTCAACTGCGTTGGTATTGCTGACTACAATAGATAACGCCAAATTTAGAAAGCCTATTGCTCCTGGTGATGTTATGGCACTTTCTGTATCCGTTCAAAAAATGAGAAATAAGTTATGGAAATTCAGGGGTGAAGTTATAGTAGATGCCCATAGAGTATCTGAGTGCGAGTTTTCTGCAATGATGAGGACTTAATTTGAAATTCTTGAAATATCATTTTCAAATGTCTTTACGCAGGCGTGATTTCTGTTGTACTTTATTTAATAGCAAAGGTAAATCATAGTGGCTATGCTTTCTTCAACTATTCATCCAACAGCAATTGTTGAAGACGGAGCAAAAATAGGCAGTTTATGTAATATTGGTCCGTATTGTTGTATAGGATCAGAAGTTATTTTAGATGATAATGTAACTCTAGGCAGCCATGTTGTAATATCTGGAAAAACATATATTGGAAAGGGAACACAGATCTGGCCTTTTGCTTCTGTAGGGAGCATTCCACAAGACCTGAAATATTCTGGAGAAAGCTCGACACTTACCATCGGAGAAAATAATTTAATAAGGGAGTGTGTAAGTATAAGCATTGGTACAGAGGGAGGAGGTGGAAATACTAATATCGGAAATGATTGTCTTTTTATGTTAGGTAGCCATGTTGGTCATGACTGTAAGTTAGGTAACAATATTGTGGTTGCGAATAATTCTGCAATAGCTGGTCATGTGATAATTGAGGACAACGTAAACATCGGAGGATTGGTGGGCATTCATCAGTTTTGTAGGATAGGGGAGGGTTCAATGATAGGAGCTCATGCAATGGTTTCCAAGGACGTAATCCCTTTTTCAATGATTGTGGGCATGCGACCTGTTCTATCTGGATTGAATTTAGTAGGTTTAAAAAGAAGAGGTTGTAAAAAAGAAAACATAAAAATATTACTTGAGATATTTTCGAAAATCTTTGATAGGAAGGGAAGTCAGAATTTTCAAGAACGATTAGAGGCAATAAGTAATGACAGCATCCATGAAATCTCTGAAGTTAGAAAAGTTTTAGAGTTTATGAAGCAAGAAAGCACAAGATCGTTTGTTGCACCAAAAAGTTAACATTATATGGTCATCAAAAAAAAAAAAATCGGTTTAATAATAGGAAATGGTGCTTTAGCTAGTTACTGTATGAAGCAATTAGTTCTACTAGGCTATGAGTTAGTAGTGGTACGTTTGCCGTGTTGCAAAATAAAAATTATGAAAAGTATAAAATATATTGATACAAAATACGAAGAAATAGACAAAACCTTTGGTTTTTTAAAAGAAAAAAATGTGTATGACATAGCTTTAATAGGGTACGTAGAAAGGCCTGAAATAAATATTTCAAAAGTATCATTCGGCTCACAAAAAATTCTAATGAATGTTTTTTCAACTTTAACAAAAGGAGATGGGGAAATTTTTTCAGCTGTGAGGAATATGTTTATTGAACAAAATTTTAAATTAGTAAAAGTTCAAGATTTTTTGCCTGAACTTACATTATCGTCCGGCAGTTATGGATCTAACCCTATAGAAAAACAAGTGCTTGACCAAATAGAGGAAGGCTTAAAATTTTTCCTTAAATATGCAAATCTTGATGTCGGCCAATCGTTGATCCTTCAGGATAGACATTGCTTAGGCATAGAAACAATTACAGGGACCGATGAAATGATAAGGGCACTCATTAATTTTCGAAAGAGAAATACTAAAAAATCTCAAAACAATTTTGGGGGAATATTAATAAAAGGATCAAAGCCTGATCAAATTTTGGATATCGATACCCCTGTTATTGGGCCTAATACAATAAAATTAGCTAAAAAAGCACAATTGAAAGGGCTAGTGATTGAAAGTCATAAGGTCATCCTTCTAAACAAGGACTTACTTTTTGATATGCTTAAAAATTATAATATGTTTCTTATCGCTACAAGATTTTCAAACTAAGGTTTTTAATGCTAAAAATATTTATAAGTGTAGGAGAACATTCAGGAGACTTGCTAGGCGCGCATTTAATTCGGTCTTTGAAAGATGAGTTGGATGCTCGCAATAACATAGATTTTCAGGGGGTTGGGGGGCCTTTAATGGAGCGTGAAGGTTTCAAAAGTATATTTGACTTTTCTTTACTTTCTATAATGGGAATAAAGGATATTTTAATTAATTTATTTCCTATTTTAAATATTTTGAGACAGGCTTGCAATTACAACCTTGCATGGAAGCCTGATATTATAATCACTATAGACGCACCAGAATTTAATTTACGCCTTGCTTCTATGATAAAAAAAAAGTGGAAAAATGCAAAAATTGTTCATTACGTTGTGCCCTCTGTTTGGGCATGGCGTCAAGGCAGAACAAAAATATTAAAACGAAATTTTGATCACATTTTGTCAGTCCTACCGTTTGAGAATGAGTTCTTAAAAAGTTTTGGTATAAAAAGCGATTTTGTTGGACATCCGATATCTACAAATGTGTTGCCAAAAACAAGAGATGTTATCTCATTTAAAAGAGATTTGAATATCAAAGATTCAACCAAAATAGTTACCCTGTTACCTGGGTCTAGGATCAGTGAATTAAAACGAATGCTTCCGATTTTTTTAGAGACTGCTAGGTTATTAAATAAAAAATTCCCAGATATAATTTTTATATGTCCAACTCCGAAATTAGTCTCAAAGCATTTCAAAAATTTTGTTTCAGGAAGAGATATCGCAATAAAACACATTGATGCTGAAAAAATTTCAAGCAAAAAATTTGAGAAAACCAAAAACTCTCTTTACGCTTGTTCAGATTTAGCAATAGCAACTTCAGGGACTGTGGTTCTAGAACTCGCAAAAGCAAGTGTGCCAATGATCGTGGGGTATCGAACTGGATTTCTTACTCAATGTATTTATAGACTTTTTGTAAAAGTTTCATCCGCCAATTTGGTAAATCTTATTACAAAAAGTGATAATATTCCGGAGTTCCTTTTTTTTCGATGTAATTCAAAGAACTTTTATAATGAAGCAATAAAGATACTTGAGAAAAAAAAGCACGCTGAACCTCAGTTGATTGCGTCTAAAGAAGCAATTAGAGAATTAGGATATGGTTCAAAAGATCCTTCGATACGAGCTGCAAAATCAATTAAAACTTATTTTAAATTAGATTAGGTTTATTTTATCGCTTCTTAAACGGCTTGTAGCTACGATGAGTAGAACCGGTAAAAAGCTGTCTTGGTCGTCCAATCTTAATATTGGGGTCTGAAATCATCTCTTGCCACTGCGCAAGCCAGCCTACTGTTCGCGCAAGAGCAAATATTGGAGTAAACATAGATGTTGGGAACTGCATGGCCTCTAAAATTATTCCAGAGTAAAAATCAACATTTGGGTATAATTTTTTTTCAATAAAATATTCGTCTTCTAAAGCAATTTTTTCTAGCTCTTTTGCAACTTGAAGTGTTGGGTTATCTTTTATACCCATCAATTCAAGCACTTCGTCTGCACTTTGTTTCATAACTCGTGATCTTGGATCAAAATTTTTATAGACCCTATGCCCAAAGCCCATTAGGCGAAATGGATCATTTTTATCCTTTGCTCTAAAAATATATTCCGGTATGCGGTCTGGAGACCCAATTTCTTTTAACATATTCAACGCTGCCTCATTGGCACCACCATGTGCGGGACCCCAAAGACATGCAATGCCTGCGGCTATGCATGCGAATGGATTTGCTCCAGAAGAAGCTGCTAGCCTAACAGTGGAGGTCGAAGCATTTTGTTCATGATCAGCGTGTAAAATAAATATTCTATCCATGGCTTTGCTTAAAATCGGATCGCTGATGTACGCTTCGGCAGGTACTGAGAAGCACATTTGTAAAAAGTTTGGAGCATATTGCAGATTATTCTTGGGGTAAGCAAAGGGTTGTCCTATTGAGTATTTGTATGCCCACGCGACTATAGTAGGAAGTTTGGCGATCATTCTAATTGTTGCGACCTCCCGCTGCCATGGATCGTTAATATCTGTGCTGTCATGATAAAATGCAGACATAGCAGCCTGCACTCCGCAAACGATTGCCATAGGATGTGCATCTCTTCTGAACCCTCGAAAAAAATTTAACATTTGTTCGTGTAACATCGTATGCCGCGTTACTCTGCTACAAAAGTCATCATATTGTATTTGTGTTGGTAATTCGCCTCGTAGCAATAAGTATGCAACTTCCAAAAAATTAGATTTCTCAGCTAGCTCTTCTATTGGGTATCCTCTATATAGTAATTCTCCCTTATCTCCATCAATAAACGTTATATTACTGTCACATGATGCTGTTGATGTAAAACCTGGATCATATGTAAACAGCCCGGTTTCTTTATATAAGCTTCTTATATCTAAAACATCTGGTCCTAAGGTGCCTTTGCTAACTGGTACCTTAATACTTTTTTCATTTATTTTTAATTCAGCAAAATTTTGTGCTTTATCCAACAATATCTTCCAGCCCCATGTTACTTTATTTCATTATAGTTTATAATAATTATTAATCAATTTTTGATTGAACCAACATTAATATTTAATCTGTCAAGTGTCTTTTGCTTTCCTAATATTTCCATGATATGAACTATACTAGGCGATGTAGTTGACCCAGTTATAGCTATTCTGAGAGGCACGCCAATTTCACGATATTTAAAGTTGTTTTCTTGACAATAAATGTTAATAAATTCATTTAAATTCTCATGATCCCAGGTTAAGCTCGTTGACTTAATTTTCATTACAAAGTCAAAAAGGATCTTTTTATCTTCATGTTCTAATAAAATAGGTTCTTTGTTTTCAAGTTGAGCCCCTTCTAATAAAAAAGACGACGCGTTAAATATTTCTCCAAGCGAACTACACCTTCCAACTACCAAAGGTAAAAAACGTCTTAAGTCATTCGAACAAGACTCAGACAAATTTATATTTTTATGACTTTTAGTATATTTTAATAGCGATTTATGTATTTCATTTACTGGTTTTGACGCTATATGTTTTTTGGAGATATTTAAAAGTTTTTTTATATCAAATCTTGATGGACTTTTGCCAATTCCTTCCAGCGTAAACCACGAAATTGCTTGATCTAAATTGAAAAACTCTTCGTCTTTATAACTCCAACCAAGTCTGGCTAGATAATTTAATATCGCATCGGGTAAAAAACCTTCTTTTTTAAAGTCAAGTAGGTTACTCCTTCCATCTCTTTTTGAGAGTTTTTCACCACTTTCATTGTAAATAAGAGGTATATGGGCAAACACTGGAGTTTCCCAATTCAAAGCTTGATAAACCAATAGCTGTTTTACTGTGTTTGTAAGATGATCTTCCCCTCTTATGACATGACTTATTTGCATATTATGATCATCCACGACAACGGCAAGATTATATGTAGAGCTACCATCGCTTCGAGCTATAACGAAATCTTCTATTGTGCTTAAGTCCCATGATAACTCTCCTCTTATTTTATCAGAGAATGAAATCTTAGAACTACTGTTGGGAACCTTAAATCTAATCACATGTGGTTTAGAACGCTCTTCATTCAAAATGCGCTCTCTCCATGGTGATCTGAACGCATTTGCTGGTACCTCATTAATATTGCTTTTTCTTAAATCTTGTTTGTTTGAATAGCATTTAAACGCAAACCCTTTTTCTAACAAAAGATCTATTGTTCGTTTGTGTTCGTTGAGATTTTGTCGCTGAAAAACAATTTCTTCATCCCAGGTGATGTTTAACCATTTAATGTCGTCTATAATTTTATCTGACAAAGTTTTATCAGATCTTTTTAAATCTGTATCTTCGATACGAAGAAGGAACTTCCCTTTCATGCTTTTTGCAAAAAGGTAGTTAAAAAGAGCTGTTCTTGCACCCCCAAGATGCAGGTCACCTGTTGGGGAAGGAGCAAATCTTGTTCTTATTTCCATAATTAGGACTTATAGGCTATTAGTATCGCCTAATCAAGCCAATCAAAATTCCCTGAATGCTTATTTGACTAGCCGAATAAATCCTAGTTTCAAATGCCTCATTTGCAGCTTCTAAAGCTATCGTATCACCGCGCTTTCTGAACCTCTTGAGTGTGGCTTCATTTTCATTTGTTAAAGCTACCGCTATATCTCCATTATTTGCGGTGTTCTGTTTTTTGATGATAGCAAAATCTCCATCATGTATACCTACGTCAATCATTGAGTCGCCTTTAATCTCTAGAATAAAACTATCTGATCCCTTCGCTAATTCCTTGGGTACATAAAAAGTATTATCAGCTGACTCTATAGCCTCTATAGGAAATCCAGCAGCAATCCTTCCAATAATTGGTAACTCTATTACCTGATTATCAATCATGTTACTTTTTTCATCTGAAGGTCTATGCTTTAAGTTAGGTAATTTTAAAATCTCAATTGCTCTCGCTTTAAAGGGCAATTTCTTAATAAACCCTCTATATTCGAGAGCAGAAATTAGACGATGTATTCCTGATTTTGATTTTAGACCTAATTTATTTTTCATTTCTTCGAATGAAGGCGTTACACCGGATAGGGATATACTTTCTTCAAGGAATAATAAAAGTTCGTGCTGTTTTTTTGTTAACATATGACCCTCATATATGTTCTATAAATGTTCTTTTTCAGAATGTCAAATTAAATATCAACAATACTTACTGTTTCACCACTTAATTTTACAGAGGTCAGGGGTGGGACAATTAAGAGACAGTTTGATTTAATTAGTATTGAATGGAGCGAACTGTCTTGTTTTGAAAAAGGTTTAACATATTGTGTTGTTCCTTCTTGAAAAGTATATGCTCGCATATAGTGCTCTCTTTTGGTACTTGAGCACTTAACGTCTGCATACAGAACAGCTTTTCGGGTTTGAAGTTTTTTATGCTTACTTCCTAGCATTTTTCTTATAAGCTCAACAATAAATAGTCTGCTACACACGATACTTGAAATAGGGTTGCCGGGTAGACAAAAGATAAATTTGTTTCCCAATCTTCCTATAATTATTGGTTTTCCAGGTCTTATTGGAATTCCATCAACAAGAATTTTTATACCCAGCTCCCTATAATTCTTACGTATAAGATCATAATTTCCTTTTGATACACCGCCTAAAGTGATAATTATTTGAGATTGTTTAGTATTTTTGAGAGCACATACTATATCCTCCATGGTATCTCTGCATATAGGAGAAACAGTTACATCTGCCCCTTCGTTCTCTAACAAAGACTTTATACCGTATGGGCTAGAAGAATATATGCTATTTTTCTTGGCTTTGCTTCCCAATGCTAAAATCTCATTTCCAGTTGGAATGATACAGACCTTAGGTTTTTTTATAACAAAAACTTTTTCTAAATTAATAGAAGCTAGGGTAGAAATAAGCTTGTAGTCAATCAACATTGGGTGAGAAATTGTTTGGCCTTTTTTAAAATCCAACCCTGCTTTTCTTACATACGGACTTTTTTTATCAAAGTCCTTCACTAGTATGAAATGCTCCTCTGTCTTAGTGTTCTCCTGAAGTACTACAAAATCAGCATT
>CACIAQ010000038.1 GCA_902584635.1 uncultured Alphaproteobacteria bacterium | reverse complement strand
AGACGTTTGACCTACAATCGCACATCCTACTTCTGAAACGATTTTTTGAAACGAAGCCTCACTCTGTTCTACTTCATAGCCTGGTATTGAGGAAAGTTTATCCAGTGTACCTCCAGTATGCCCTAAACCTTTTCCAGAAATCATGGGAACAAAACAACCTAAACTAGCCAATAAAGGAGCGAGGATCAAAGATACCGTATCTCCCACTCCACCCGTAGAATGCTTATCTACTATTGGCCCATTTAGGTTCCAATTCAAAACCGTCCCACTATTCATCATTGAATTGGTGAGATTTATTTTTTCACGCTCACTCAAGCCATTGATCCATGAAGCCATCAAAAATGCACCAGTTTGAGCTGGCTCAACTCCATTGTCACACAATTCCTTTATGAACCATTGTATTTCAGCAGAAGTTAATTGCTCGTTATCTCTCTTCTTTTTTATTAAATTTTGAATTAGCATCATCTTACCTGCAGCACTCACTCACTTTATTTTTTACGTAACAAATAGATTGCTAATTATCTATTGTATATGATTACTTTATTATTCTAAACTATCAATTTGATATATCTAATATTTAACATGCTTAAAACCATACAAAGATAATTTCTAATGCCACTAGATAAAAATTATAATAGAAGAGAAATGGATCCAGTCATTGTTAAAAACAGTGGATCACCCCTTAAGCTAGAATTAATTAATGAAGTGAGGATTAATAAAAGTGCTGTAGAAAAAAGGTGTGCCTCGGTAATCAACCGTCGTACTGTAAAGAAACATAACCAAGCTGCATGGCTTCTCAAGGCCATTACGTGCATGGATCTTACTACACTATCTGGAGATGACACCGAAAGTAGGGTTTTGCGACTTTGTAATAAAGCCAAGAATCCTTTACGCAATGATCTTTTGGAGGACCTCGGGATAGAGGATCTCAATATTAAAGTTGGCGGAGTATGTGTTTACCATCAATTCATTAGAACCGCATTGGATAATCTTCAAGGATTCAACATCCCGGTAGTTGCTGTTTCTACAGGGTTCCCAGCAGGACTTACCCCGAAAAAAACAAAAATTTTAGAGATAAAAGAATCCGTAAGAAGTGGTGCTCAAGAAATTGATATTGTTATATCCAGAAGACATGTTTTTTCTGGGAACTGGAACAAGCTATACGATGAAATATCAGAATATAAAGAAGCTTCGGGAAATGCTCTCTTAAAAACTATTCTAGCTACCGGAGAACTAGGAACATTGAAAAATGTAGCAAAGGCTTCTTTGGTTTGTATGATGGCTGGAGCAGACTTTATTAAAACTTCAACAGGGAAGGAAACCATAAATGCAACATTGCCATTTACTTTAGTTATGTCCAGAGCAATAAGAGAATATTTTGAACTTACAGGGTTTGCAGTAGGATACAAGCCCGCAGGTGGAATTTCATCAGCAAAAGATTGTTTATCTCATATGATACTCATAAAGGAAGAACTTGGTTCAAAATGGCTAAATCCGTCCCTATTCAGACTTGGTGCTTCGTCTTTACTATCTGATATTGAGAGACAAATAGAGCATTTTGCTACCGGTCAATACTCTTCATTTAATAGACATGGCATAGCTTAAAAAATGGTAAAGGTTAAAAATGCTTTTAAAAAAATTGATTACGAAGAAGCTCTCGAGAGTAAAATTGAGTCATTGGAGTGGATAGCTGAACATAATGGCCAATTCGGGCATTTTATTGGGGGCAGATTTACTCAACCAAAAAACTTATTCAAAACTATTAACCCCTTTAATAAAAAAGAAATTGCTAAAATTTCTCAGGGAACTGTTACCGAAATTAAAAAATCTATTCAGGCTGCAAGATTGGGCTTAGAAAATTGGCAATCAATCGGCCCCTTTCAAAGAGCAAAATATTTGTATGCTATCGCAAGATATATTCAAAAAGAATCTCGAACAATCTCTGTTTTGGAGTCAATGGAAAATGGGAAATCAATTCGGGAAAGCCGAGATATTGACATACCTCTTGCAGCAAGACACTTTTACTATCACGCCGGATGGGCTCAATTACTCGATGAAGAATTTCAAGACTATTCTGCCATTGGAGTATGTGGGCAAATTATTCCATGGAATTTCCCAATACTAATGTTAGCATGGAAGGTAGCTCCAGCAATTGCAGCAGGCAATTCAGTTATAATTAAACCTGCAGAGCAAACCTCTCTCACAGCCCTTTATTTTGCAGAAATATGCAAAAGAATTAAGTTACCGGAAGGTGTAGTAAACGTAGTTACAGGCGACGGTATAACAGGATCACATCTTGTATCTCAAAAGGATATTTCGAAAGTAGCTTTCACTGGCTCAACAGAAGTTGGTAAAGAAATTAAGAAAAATTTGGCAGGAAGTGGAAAGGCGTTGACTTTAGAATTAGGAGGAAAATCTCCTTTTATTATATTTGACGACGCTGATCTAGATAGTGCTGTTGAAGGTTTAGTTGACGCAATTTGGTTAAATCAAGGACAGGTTTGCTGCGCCGGATCTAGGCTTTTATTACAAGAGACAATCAGTAAAAAGGTAGAAAAGAAAATCCTTTCAAGAATGAAAAAATTAAGGTTTGGAAATCCATTAGATAAAAGTATAGACATGGGGCCTTTAGTAAGCTTTGAACAACAGAGTAGGGTTAAAGGTTTAGTTGATAAAGGAGTAGAAAGTGGCGCCGACATCTTCCAGTGTGATATACCCTCTAATCTAAAAGGATACTTTTATCCACCGACACTACTAAAAAATGTTTCCCCCTCAATGGAAATTTTCCAGAAAGAGATATTTGGTCCTGTTCTTTCCTCAACAACATTTAGAACACCAGAAGAAGCAATTTATCTCGCAAATAATTCCCGCTACGGGCTGTCGGCAAGTATTTGGAGCGAGAATATTAACCTTGCGCTGGATATCGCACCAAAATTAAAAGTAGGGGTCGTTTGGATAAACTCTACGAACATCTTTGATGCTGCAGTTGGGTTCGGAGGTTACAGAGAAAGTGGCTATGGTAGAGAGGGCGGAAAAGAGGGAATGTATGAATATCTGAAATTTAATTCAGACCACTACAAAATAAAAGAAGCAAGAGTATTAAAAGAAAATATTTCAGTAAAAAAGCAAACTATTCCTTATATAGACCAAACTAGAAAAATGTTTATTGGAGGCAGTCAGAAGAGGGGAGATAGTGGGCACTCGATAGGAATATTTGATAACCAAAGAGAAGAGATAGCGACGGTGGGTCGTGGTAATCAGAAGGATATAAGAAATGCTGTAGAGGCAGCCAATAAGCAGATGAATTGGACAATTCTTAGTTCCCATGCAAGAGCACAAATAATGTTCTATATTGCGGAAAATCTTTCTCAAAGAAGAGACTATTTTATTAGTTTGCTTTCTTCGACATCATCATGTCAAAACCCATCACAGGAATTTGATACCACATTAGAAAGATTATTTACCTTCGCTTCGTGGGCAGACAAATTCGATGGAGTTGTTCACCAAGCACCAATAAGAGCAAATACCATAGCTCTTAATGAACCGGTTGGTGTAATGGGTATCGTTTGTCCTGACCTTGCACCGTTGGCTTCTTTTATTACACTTATTGCGGCAGCGCTTTGCCAGGGAAATCGTTTGATAGTAATTCCCTCAGAGAATTTTCCTTTGCCTGCAGTAGATATGTATCAAATATTCGATACCTCAGATATTCCTGCTGCAGCAATAAATATTGTGACTGGAAAGCACGATGAACTTATTGATACCCTTTCTGAGCATAACTCTGTTGACGGTATATGGAATTTTGGAGATCCAAAATACGAGGCTAAAATTGATAGAGCCTCAGTTTCCAATTTAAAACAGATATGGTCAGTAAATGGAAATAGCGTCAACTGGATTAACTATCATGCAAGCTTCAATAAATTGCTATTACAAAAATCGAGTCAAGTTAAGAATATTTGGATACCATATGGAGCGTGAGCTTTGATTAGTTATTATTCAAATCAAAAGCACCCGGTAGCAGTAATCCCATAGTTGTTTCTTCAAGAAACCCTTCAAGATTACATAAATACACTGGCGTATCAGGCTTTGAAAATTCCATTAGTCTTTGTCTACACCCCCCACAAGGAGTTGTGGGGTTTTTGGTATCCGCCATCACTAAAACTTCGGCGATTTCAGTGCACCCGTTAGTAACCATTTTTCCTATTGCTGAAGCCTCAGCGCACATCCCTTGAGGAAATGCGCCATTTTCAACATTTACCCCTGTATAAATAGTTGTATCTATTCCGAGCAAGCTGACTGCAACACTAAACTTTGAATAAGGTGCATAGGCATTAGGGAATACATTCTTTGCGCTTGAAAAAAGTAAGGCTTTGTTTTGCTTCATTTTATTTCTAAATTCTTGGATATCCTATGGTTGCGAGCGCTTCCTTAATTTCTTCTAAAATCAGTGGATCATCAATAGTTGCCGGAACTTTAAATTCTTCGCCGTCGGCAATCTTACATACGGTTGAACGCAAAATTTTTCCAGATCGTGTTTTTGGCAAGCGTTTTATAATCAGTGCTTGCTTAAAAAATGCTACAGGCCCAAGTCTATCTCTGACCATTTGTACCAGCTCTTTTTGAACTTCGCCTTCAGGTCTATTTACCCCATCTGTTAAACAAACCAAGCCAAGTGGGACCTGCCCCTTTAATTCGTCACTTATTCCGACAACTGCACACTCAGCAACATCTTTGTGATCGGCTAAAATTTCTTCCATTGCTCCTGTAGACAATCTGTGCCCGGCAACATTAATGACATCATCCGTTCTTGCCATTATGTACATATACCCATCTTCATCCTTTAATCCGGCATCACCTGTTTCATAATATCCAGGAAATTTTGACAAATAAGCTGAAACAAATCTATCATCAGCTTTCCAAAGCGAGGCTAAAGCTCCAGGAGCAAGAGGCAACTTGATAGCAATTGATCCTAACTGATTTGAAGGCAAAATATTACCACTCTCATCAAGAACATCTATCTCAAAACCAGGGATTGGTACAGATGGTGAACCAACTTTGATTTCTAACTGCTCGATACCCCAAGGATTTCCTATCATCACGTGTCCACTTTCTGTTTGCCACCAATGATCTATAACAGGTATTTGGAGCAAATCCTTTGCCCAGTTTATAGTATCTGGGTCTGCTCTTTCCCCAGCCAAAAACAGTGTTCTTAAACACTTTAAACTGTACTTTTTGAGAAAATTTCCTTTTGGATCAGCCCTCTTTATTGCCCTAAAGGCGGTAGGGGCAGTAAATAGTGACACAACTTTGTGATCACTTATTACTCGCCAGAAAGTACCGGCATCTGGTGTTCCAACAGGCTTTCCTTCAAAAAGAACACTAGTAGTACCACTCACCAAGGGAGCGTAGACTATGTAGGAATGACCTACAACCCAACCTACATCAGAAGCAGCCCAAAAAACTTCACCAGGATGAACATCATAAAAGTTTTTCATGGTCCATTTTAAACTTACCAAATGCCCTCCTACAGGTCTTATTACACCTTTAGGCTGCCCTGTTGTGCCAGAGGTATAAAGAATATATAAAGGGTCTTCTCCACTTACTGGAACACAATCAGCTTCATCAGCGTCTGAAACTAAATCATTCCAATCAAAATCCCGGCCCTCTGTCAAATCCGCTCTCAATTCGTCTCTTTGGTAAACAATACAAAAATCGGGCTTATGCTCTGCTAATGAAATTGCTTCATCTAGCAAGGGCTTATAGGGTACAATTCTGCCAGGCTCTAAACCACAGGAGCCTGCAAGTATCGCCTTTGCGTTACAATCATCGATCCTTATGGCTAACTCACTTGAAGCAAATCCTCCAAAAACTACTGAATGAATCGCTCCAAGCCTAGCGCAGGCGAGCATAGCAACTACCGCCTCCGGGATCATTGGCATGTATATAATTACTCTGTCTCCTTTTTTAATGCCCTTTCCTTTAAGAACTCCAGCTAACTTTGCCACGTTTTGTTTTAGCTCTAAATAGGAAATTTTTCTTACTTTTTTACACATAGCGCTATCATAAATGATTGCGATGTCTTCCCCTTTTCCATTTTCGATGTGTCTGTCAACGCAATTATAGCATGCGTTTATTGCCCCACCCGTGAACCAACTATAAAATGGCTTTCGGCTATCATCCAAAATTTTGTCTGGAGCTTTGTACCAAGAAATTTCTTTTGCTTGGTTTTTCCAAAATCCTAAGGGGTTTTGCTTCCAATCATCATAAACCTTTTGATAACTCAATTGATCCTCCTGGCTAACCATAGATTTGAACAGGTGTTCCTGCTAGAGCTGAAATATTTAAAAGTCCCCGAGTGGTTATTGATGGGCTAACAATATGTGCTTTATTTCCCATCCCCATTAAGATAGGTCCCACTTCAATCCCGTTAGATCTCATTTTTAAAATATTGCGTACACCACTTGCTGCATCTATATTGCTGAATACTAGAACATTTGCTGAGCCTGTAAATCTACTACCCCTAAAAATCCTCTGCCTCAAACCCTCATCAAGTGCTGAGTCAGAATGCATTTCACCCTCATATAAAAAATCTAATTTCTTGCTATCAAGTATGTCGAGAGCTTCTCTCATTCGTCTTCCTGAGTCAGTATCTAAACTTCCAAATTGAGAGTGAGAACATAAGGCAATTTTAGGGGTAACACCAAAACGTTTAGTATGTCGTGCTGCTCCAATGACAATCTCAGCTATCTCTTCCGCGGTAGGGTTTGGATGGATATTACAATCAGCTACGAACAAGACATCTGACTCCAATATCATCATTGATAATGCTCCAACGGGCTTCAATCCGTCGCCAGCTAAAATTTCTTCAATATATTTTAAGTGCCATAAATATTGTCCAAAAGTTCCACAAATTAAGCTGTCAGCCTCGCCTCGTTTTACCATAATTGCTCCGATAGCTGTTGTGTTTGTTCTCATAATTTCCCTAGCTAAAGCTGGTGTGACGCCTTTTCTCTCCATTATTCCTAAATATACTTCCCAATATTCTCTGAACCTAGGATCATTTTGGGGGTTTACCAGTTCAAAATCTTTACCGTGTACTAGTGGCAACCCATATCTCTCAATTCTATTTTCAACTACTTCTGGCCGCCCAATCAGGATGGGTTTATCATTCGTTTCTTCTAACAAGGCTAAAGCAGACCTCAGAGTTCGCTCATCTTCTCCTTCAGCAAAAACAATCTTACGAGATGATGTTTTTGCTGCTTCGAAGACCGGCTTCATTAAGATAGTTGATTTATAAACTGATCCTTCCAATTTTTGTTTATAAGCCTCCACATCTTTCAAGGGACGAGAAGCGACGCCACTTTTCATCGCTGCATCTGCAACCGCCACTGCAACATTCGGCAATAGCCTTGGATCAAAGGGTTTCGGAATGAGATACTCTTTGCCAAACTTTAAAATTTCTCCCTGATATGCTTCTACAGTTTCTGCGGTTGAAGTTTGTCTCGCTAGATTCGCTATGGCATGTATACAGGCTAATTTCATTTCATCATTTATTTGTGTGGCTCCAACATCAAGAGCACCTCTAAAAATGAAAGGAAAACATAAAACGTTATTTACTTGGTTCGGATAATCAGAACGACCTGTAGCTATCAGCGCATCAGGCGCAACCTTTAGCGCATCAGCTGGATTGATTTCTGGATCAGGGTTAGCAAGAGCAAAAATTATTGGTTGCTTGTTCATTTTGAGAACCATTTTACTGGTCAATACACCTGGACCTGAAAGCCCTAAAAACATGTCGCAATCTTTAATTACATCATCTAATTTTGACAAGTCACTATCTTGAGAAAACCGTTTTTTCTCTTTATTTATTTTACTTCTATTTTTTGTAATTAAACCCTTACTATCGCTGAGCCATATATTTTTTCTTTTTGCACCTAATTTCACCAACATTTCTAAGCAAGCTATTCCAGATGCTCCTGCACCAACCGCAGCGATCTTAGTGTTTTCAATTTTCCTATTTGAGAGTTCTATCGCATTGACGGCTGCTGCCCCTACCACTATCGCAGTTCCGTGTTGGTCATCATGGAAAACAGGTATTTTCATCTTTTCTTTACAAAGTCTCTCAACTTCAAAACAGTCCGGCGCCTTAATATCTTCTAAATTTATTGCACCAAAAGTTGGTTCTAAAGACGCTACTATATCAGCAAGTCTTTTTGGGTTATCTTCATCCACTTCGATATCAAAACAGTCAATATTTGCAAATTTCTTAAATAGAACGGCTTTTCCTTCCATTACAGGTTTAGAGGCACCAGGTCCTATGTTTCCTAAACCTAAAACGGCTGTACCGTTAGAAATCACCGCGACTAAATTTCCTTTTGAGGTGTAAATTGAGGCAGTATTTTCATCTTCCTTTATTTCCAAACAAGCCTCGGCGACTCCCGGAGAGTATGCCCTTGAGAGATCCCTTTGATTAGCCAAAGGTTTTGTCGCTCTTATCTCCAACTTCCCCGGTTGTGGAAACTCATGATAATCAAGTGCTGCTTTTTTTGTGCTATTTTCTTTTAAATTCCTTGCCAATTTTTCCTCTTAAATTAGTGGTTACGACCTTTTTTATTGAACAATAACTGAATAATTTCATCTGCTGCTCTTGGAATATTAGTACCGGGTCCAAATATTGCACTTACCCCACTATCTTTCAAAAATTTATGATCTTGATGTGGAATAACACCGCCACAGATTACCAGCATATGTTGTCCATTTCTCTTTTCTAGCTCCTCGATTAGTTGTGGTGCCAGTGTTTTATGGCCCGCCGCCTGGGTCGAAATGCCGATTATATCAAATTTTCCATTCAGTGCATCCTCAGCCGCCTCAGATGGTGTCTGAAATAGAGGACCTACTTTTACATCAAACCCAAAATCGATAAATGCTGAAGCAATTACTTTTGCTCCTCTATCATGCCCATCTTGCCCCATTTTCACCACTAACATCTTAGGCTTCCGCCCCTCCATTCTGGCAAAGCTATCCACAATGTCTATTGTCTGCTCGATCTCCTTTTTATTTTTGAAGGACTTAACATATTGCCCTTTGCCAACTTCACTCGTTGTTGAATACCTAGTGTAAACTTCCTCTAAAGCATATGACATTTCTCCTACAGTAGCTCGCTCTCTAGCAGCCTCAATTGCTAATGCTAGGATATTTCCAGTACTCTCTCTTGCTGCTAATTTCATATCATTAAGCGCCGCTATACATTTTTTTTCATCTCTAGAACTTTTTATATTTTCTAGTCTTTCAATTTGCTCAAGACGTACTTTTA
This sequence comes from uncultured Alphaproteobacteria bacterium, assembly GCA_902584635.1. Lineage (GTDB taxonomy): Bacteria > Pseudomonadota > Alphaproteobacteria > Rhodobacterales > Rhodobacteraceae > CACIJG01. The sequence goes on along the minus strand of CACIAQ010000038.1, from coordinate 7,749 downwards.
AGTTATCTACATTTCTGACTTCGACGTTTTGTTCATCCTCCCCAACGTATTTATTCACTCCAACTATGACTTCTTGACCACTATCTACCTTAGCCTGACGAATGGCTGCTGATTCTTCTATTCGTCGCTTGGGCAGACCGAGCTCAACCGCCTTAGTCATACCGCCCAATTCTTCAATTTCCTGAATCTGTTCCCATGCCTTTTTACAAAGCTCGTTAGTTAAAGTTTCCACGTAATAACTGCCGGCTAGCGGATCAACCACATTTGTTATTCCAGTTTCTTCTTGAAGAATTAATTGAGTATTCCTAGCAATTTTTGCCGAGAATTCTGTCGGTAAAGCAATAGCCTCATCTAGAGCATTTGTATGAAGACTTTGAGTGCCACCTAAGACAGCAGCTAGCGCCTCATACGCAGTTCTAACCACATTATTATAGGGGTCTTGTTCCTGCAAGCTTACACCTGAGGTTTGGCAATGTGTCCTAAGCATCAATGAGCTAGATTTTTTTGGATTAAATTCCTTAATAATCCTTGCCCATAAAATTCTAGCAGCTCGAAGTTTTGCTACCTCCATAAAGAAATTCATACCGACCGCAAAAAAGAATGACAGCCTTCCAGCAAAATCGTCAATATTTAAGCCCTTAGATAAGGCCGCTCGTACGTATTCTTTCCCATCAGCTAAAGTGAATGCCAGTTCCTGTACTAAATTAGCTCCAGCTTCTTGCATATGGTAGCCAGATATTGATATAGAATTAAATTTCGGCATCTCTTTGCTCGTAAATTCTATTATATCAGCAATCAATTTCATAGAAGGTTTAGGGGGGTATATATAGGTATTTCGGACCATAAACTCTTTTAGTATGTCATTCTGAATGGTACCCGTTAATTTCTCTCTTGGCACCCCTTGTTCCTCTCCTGCAACGATAAAGCTTGCCATTATAGGTATAACTGCTCCATTCATCGTCATAGAGACAGACATTTGATCCAATGGGATACCCTCAAACAAGATCTTCATGTCTTCTACAGAGTCAATGGCGACACCTGCTTTACCCACATCCCCTTCAACTCTTGGATGGTCACTATCGTATCCGCGGTGTGTAGCCAGATCGAATGCAACCGATATTCCCTTCTGCCCAGACGCAAGATTTTTTCTGTAGAACTTATTACTCTCTGCAGCTGTAGAAAAACCAGCGTACTGTCTTATTGTCCACGGCCTACCAGTATACATGGTTGCTCTTGGCCCTCTCATGAACGGCTCTTTACCTGGAATACTATTTACGTGCTCGAGTCCTTCAAGATCAGTCTCCGTATACAAAGGTTTTATATCTATCCCCTCTGCTGTTTCAACATTAAGGGATTCTAACTTTTTTCCTCTTAATTCTTTTTCGGCTAAATGCTTCCATTCAGAAAGTTTTTTGTGCTGCATGTTATACCTTATTCAAACTCAATAATTATATCATCTACTGCCAAACTGTCACCAGCTGCTACATTGACTTTTTTAACCTTACCTTTTTTCTCAGCTCTAAATACATTCTCCATCTTCATCGCTTCAACAGAACATAAAATTTGACCCTCCTCGATAAAATCTCCATCTTTCACACTAATAGAAACCAAGAGCCCAGGCATAGGACATAAGAGAAATTTCGAAGTATCAATAGCTTCAGGCTCCTTTATAAATTTAAATAACTCTTTTTCAATTTCATTACACACAACTACTGTATCCAAAAAGCCTCGGTACTCTACAGTAATTCCTTCATCCTTAAATCTTAAATTTGCGACAATATTTTTTTTGTTAAAACTTGCGCTTATTATGGCATCGCCCGGTTTCCAACTTGTAACGAATTTAAACTGCATGTCATCTACAATAACAGCTTGATCATGGTCACCTATCTGAATTTTAACTTTAACCCATTCATCCTCAAACTTTACAAAGTATTCACCAGCCATATTTCTCTCGGAGGGATTTATTCTTCCTGAGATTGTTTGATCTCTCATATTTTTTGTATGCTGTGCAAAACCAACTAAAGCAGCTAGTTGGTTGCGTTCCTCTTTAGAAAGAGTCTCACCTTTGAATCCGTCAGGATAGTTATCTTCTATAAAAGCAGTTGAAATGTTGCCTTCACGAAAATCAATATTTCTATAAACACTATGGAGAAAAGGTATATTTTGTCCTATTCCCTCAATTTGATAATTATCCAAAGCTTCCTGCATGTAACAAATGGCCTGTTCCCGGTTTTCTCCCCAAGAACACAACTTAGATATCATAGGATCATAATAAATACTGATTTCTCCACCTTCAATTACACCACAGTCATTTCTAATTACTTTATCCTGGTCATCGGATACTTGAGGGGGTTTAAACTTGGTTAATCTACCAGTAGATGGAAGAAAGTTTCTATAGGGATCTTCTGCATAAATTCTACTTTCTAAAGCCCAACCCTTTAATTTTACTTCCTCTTGCATTAAATTTAATCTCTCCCCGTAAGCGATCTTTATCATTAATTCTACAAGATCTAGTCCCGTTACTAGTTCTGTAACAGGGTGTTCAACTTGCAAACGCGTATTCATTTCTAGAAAATAAAAATTTTTATCTCCATCAACTATAAACTCTACTGTTCCAGCAGAGTTATAGTTTACTGCCTTAGCCAAACTTACAGCTTGATCTCCCATTTTCATTCTCAGCTTGCTATCGAGGAAAGGACTTGGAGCTTCTTCAATAACCTTTTGATTTCTTCTTTGAATCGAACATTCTCTTTCACCTAAATATATGCAATTTCCAAACTTATCAGCTAGCACTTGGATCTCTATATGCCTGGGATTAGTTATATACTTCTCGATAAAAACTCTTTTGTCACCAAAGGACTTTTCCGCCTCGTTTTGAGAGGAAATTAGCCCTTGTTTCAATTCGCTATCAGAATTTACAATTCTCATACCCTTACCACCACCGCCTGCTGATGCCTTAATTAATACAGGGAAACCAATATCTTTAGCTATTTTTGCTGCCTGATTTTCATCGGAAATTTCACCTAGAAACCCTGGTACAATGGACACTCCTGCCTCTTCAGCGATTTTTTTTGATGATATTTTATCACCCATTGAATCTATTGCTGAGCTTGGAGGTCCTATAAAAACTAAATTATTTTTTTCTACTTCTCGAGCAAAATCTGAATTTTCTGAAAGAAATCCATAGCCTGGATGAACTGCCTCTGCTCCCGTTTGTTTCATAGCAGAGATAATTTTTTCTTTATCTAGATAAGAACTTTGTGCAGGACTTTCTCCTAAATATATAGCGTCATCGGCCATCAATGTATGCGGGGAATACCTGTCTGCGTCTGAATAAACAGCAACTACTTTTATACCCATACCTTGGGCTGACTTAATTACACGACAGGCGATTTCACCTCTGTTTGCCACTAGTATTTTATTAAACATTCTAATCTACTACCCTATTACATCAGGAAAATTTTTTTCTATTTCTTTTATATCTAAAACCAAAAGAGCCTCATACGATTTGGGATCGAAGTTTTTTTGTGCACTTTTAATCTCCCTATCGAATAACCAGCTAATCCTTCCAGCATCGAGGTTTCCTCTCAGAAATGGCTTATCACCAAAAAAATCATAAAGATGAGAGAGAAAAACCGTGTCGGCAATTATGTCATTTTTTCGTCGATCTGCATACCTTTCTCTTCTGAAAATTTTAGCAGGCTCAACTTTATTTTCGCGCCTTATGGTAAAATGCACCTTCGTTTGCTTTATTCCCGATGGAAATCCCCTATGCTTAAAAATCTTATACCTCTTTATAGTGGAATATTGTCATGTTTTTTCAGTGGGTTTGATAATTTTTTATTCTTTAGGCTGGCGAATGCTCTCGCAATTCTACGCCTTGTATTTCTTGGCATAATGACCTCATCTATAAATCCCTTTTCAGCTGCAACAAAAGGGTTAGCAAATCTATCTTCATAAACTTTTCTATGATTTTCTAGCTTTCCACTATCGCCAAGATCCGCTCTATGTATTATTTCCACAGCTCCCTTTGCTCCCATAACTGCAATCTCAGCGGTTGGCCAAGCATAATTGAAATCACCTCTAAGGTGCTTAGATGCCATAACATCGTATGCTCCGCCGTATGCTTTTCTCGTTATAACCGTAACTTTAGGCACTGTAGCTTCTGCGTAAGCGAATAAAAGTTTAGCGCCATGCTTAATTACACCGCCATATTCCTGTGAGGTACCAGGTAGAAATCCTGGAACGTCTACGAAAGTTAGGATTGGTATCTCAAATGCATCACAAAAGCGAACAAATCGGGCAGCTTTACGAGAACTATCTATATCAAGACAGCCAGCTAGCACCATAGGTTGATTTGCTACAACTCCTACAGTTGAACCATTCACCCTAATGAAACCAACTAGAATATTCTTTGCAAATTCTTTCTGAATTTCAAAGAAGTCATTTTCATCAGCTATTTTAATTATCAATTCCTTCATATCATATGGCGTGTTGGGGTTTTCGGGAACTAATGTATCCAGGGAATTTTCTGATCGGTTTATCGAGTCGTATACTTCTACAGTAGGGCTCTTGTCAGTATTATTGAGTGGAATAAAGTCGAAGAATCTTCTCACTTGTTTAAGCACAATGATATCATTGTCATACGCTGCATCAGCAACACTTGATTTGCTGGTATGCGTCTTTGCTCCGCCAAGTTCTTCTGCAGTTACCACCTCATTTGTAACAGCTTTGACTACATCTGGACCGGTGACGAACATATAGCTTGAATTTTTTACCATGAAAATAAAATCAGTCATAGCAGGCGAATAGACTGCACCGCCGGCACAAGGTCCCATAATTACGCTAATCTGTGGCACAACACCTGAAGCCAACGTATTTCTCTTGAATACCTCCGCATATCCAGCGAGAGAAGCTACACCCTCTTGTATTCTTGCACCACCGCTATCATTCAATCCAATCACTGGCGCTCTGTTTTGAACGGCCATATCCATAATCTTACAAATCTTTTTTGCATGACTTTCGGATAAAGATCCACCTAAAACAGTAAAATCTTGACTGAAAACATATACCAATCTACCGTTAATTGTCCCCCACCCAGTGATTACACCATCACCTGGTATTTTTTGAGTTTCCATACCAAAATCAGTACAATTATGAGTTACAAACATATCAAATTCTTCGAATGAGTTCCTATCAAGCAAAACTTCTAAGCGTTCCCTAGCCGTAAGTTTTCCTTTCTCATGCTGTGCTTTTACTCGTTTCTTACCCCCACCAAGTCGTGCCTCTTCCCGACGTTTCTCAAGTTGCTGTAAAATGTTTTCCATAATTGTCCTTACACGATAATATTTCTAACTTGAAAGAGCTTCAAGATCTTCATCAGAAGCCTCAAAGTTGCTAGTAACGGATCTCACGTCATCATCGTCTTCTAAGGCTTCGATCAATTTCGCCACTTTTTGTAGTTGCTCAACACCTATTTGAATTGGTTCTTTGGCTTTCCATATTATCTTACTACTTATATCCTCAAAATGACTTTTCTCCATAAAGTTTGCAATGGCGTTTAATTCCTCTGTGGAACAATAAATAAATGCCCTTTGATCATAAAATTCAACATCGTCTGCCCCTGCATCTATCGCTTTTTCAAAGACTTCATCTTCACTTTGTTCCCTGAGATCGAATGCGATTAATCCACACTGATCAAATAGGAATCCCACAGACCCACTTTCACCGAGGTTCCCACCATACTTTGTAAATAAAGAGCGCACGTTAGACGCTGTTCTATTTCTGTTGTCAGTCAATGCTTCTACTATCACTGCAATGCCGCCAAAGGCATAACCTTCGTATCTAATCTCATCCATATTTTCAAAATCTGAACTTTGAGACTTTTTAATTGCCCTATCTATAACATCTTTCGGCACGGAGTTAGATTTTGCCTCTCTTACAGCTAAACGTAATCTAGGGTTTTTTTCTGGATCAGTATCGCCCATTTTTGCTGCTACCGTTATCTCCTTGGACAACTTAGAGAACAACTTAGATCTGGCCGCGTCCTGTCGACCCTTTCTATGCTGAATATTTGCCCATTTACTATGACCAGCCATTTAAGTTTTTACCATAAAAATTTTTTATAAAACAACAAAAAAAACTATTATTCGTTATTACGCTGAACTGCCTAAAACTCCGCCGATCCTAATTACTTTTATATTTTTTGCTGTACCGTTTTTATTCAACTCCACTGCTACTCCGCATAGCGTGGCCTCTCCATTTGCTGGCATAAATCTTCCCCCAATTTGATTTTTCAGAAATCTGCGCATTGGTTCGGCTTTATCCATACCAATTATACTGTTATAGTCTCCGGACATTCCTGCATCAGACTGAAATGCAGTCCCATTTTCTAAAATTCTTGTATCTCCCGTTGGCACATGTGTATGAGTGCCAATTACTAAACTTGCTTTGCCATCACAAAAATGACCCACTGCCATTTTCTCAGAGGTTGCCTCAGCATGTACGTCTACAATTATACAATCCACATTGAAACCAAGTTTATATTGAGAAAATATTTCTTCTAGGAAAGGAAATGGATCCAAGAATTTTTTTTTCATAAATACACGCCCCAAAACCTGCAACACAAGTATTCTCTGATCATTTGCCTCAAAAATCTGCCAGCCTTGTCCAGGACAATCATCTGAATAATTTATTGGTCTCACTATTTGTTTTGTGTGTGCTAACAAAGGTATTATTTCTTTATTGTCATAGGCGTGATCTCCTAGAGTAATGCAATCGACAGAAGCATTCAGTAAATCTATTGCGTGGTTTGCAGATAATCCTGCTCCAGATGTTGCATTTTCTGCATTCGCTACAACAAAATCAATTTTTTCAGAAGAAACGTATTGATTAAGACTGCTCTCTAATTTTTGCCTTCCTGTTTTCCCAACAATATCACCGAAAAAAGCTACTCTCATGTTTTAGGTTTCTTCATTTAAATTTTTTAAAATAATCCATTCCCTTTTCAGTTAAAACTGCGTCTAGAGGAACATCATGAACCTCTGATGGTAGATCGTGATAACTTTTTTGTCCTGAAAACGCAAGTCCGATATATTTTACTCGTTTATTTCTTCTAAAATATTTTATTGTTCTATCATAGAAGCCTCCACCATAACCTAGCCTCATTCCTTTAGAATCAAAAGCTAGAAGAGGACAAATGATTAGGTCAGGAATCAAGGTCTGATCATTATCAGGTACGGATATTCCGTAATGTCCAATAACCATTTTCTCTCCTGGATGCCAAGGTTTGAATATCAAAGGTTGTTTTTTATTTGCAACCATTGGTAAGCAAATGGTTTTATTTTGGGTATCAAGATACTCTATCAACGACAGGGGATTTATTTCACTATTAACGGGGTGATATAAAGCTACGACAAAAACAGACTTTTGGCCTGAAATCCATTCATGGAAAAAGTATGAAATTCTTTTGGCATATTCCTCGTGGTGCAAAGCGTTATAAATTTTCCTTCTTTTACTCATCGCAATTTTTCTATGTTGTACTTTATCAATTTCAAACAACGAACCACCTCTATAAAAAGGTGAGAACCAGCGAAACCGTAGTTGTTTTATCCTCGAGAGCCTGAATTAACAGGTGGGCATCGGTTATCAGAGGCCACGACCTTGACAGAGCCAACTCCCTTTCGAGATTTTAAGGCCACTAGGATTAAACTTTTACAAGAAAGCCAGAACTCACAAACACGACCATAT
>CACIAQ010000037.1 GCA_902584635.1 uncultured Alphaproteobacteria bacterium | reverse complement strand
ATAAACTTTTTATAGCCACCTTTTACGTCTGCGATATGACTTTGTATTTTTAAAAGAGCTTCTTCCTTCCTCGGACATACCTAAATAAAATTCCTTAACATCTGGATTTTCTCTGAGTTCTTTTGCAGGGCCATCCATAACTACCCGACCACTCTCTAATATATAACCTTTGTGGGCATATTTTAATGCAACATTTGTATTTTGTTCAGCCAATAAAAAAGCCACACTCTCTTTTTCATTTAACTGCTTAACAATTTCAAAAATTTCTTCAACAAGCTGGGGAGCCAGACCCATGCTTGGCTCATCTAGAAGAATTGTTTCTGGTTGAGACATTAGTGCTCGGCCAATTGCAACCATCTGCTGTTCTCCACCTGACGTATAACCTGCAAGTGATTTTCTTCTCTCCTTAAGTCTTGGAAAGTAGTTATACACAAGATCTAGACTTCCCTGAATTTCACTTCCACTGACTTTACGCGTATATGCTCCAGTCAACAAATTCTCTTCAACTGTTAGATGCTCGAAACAGTGTCTCCCTTCCATAACTTGAATTACGCCACTTCTCACCATATCTGCAGGATCCAAATCTTTAATTGACTCACCATTATATGATATTGTGCCCTTAGTTACTTCTCCTCGTTCGGACCGAAGCAAATTTGAGACCGACTTTAATGTGGTGCTTTTTCCTGCGCCGTTACCTCCGAGTAACGCCGTTATCCCACCTTTCTCCACCGTAAGACTTACCCCGCGCAAAACAAGGATAATATTGTTATAAACAACCTCAATGTTGCTTACATCTAGAAGAATTTCCTGATTTTTTTCATCAAACATTTTTACGCCTTATGTGTACTTTGGTCCGCTACCCAAGGTAGCGGACCAAATAGTTTAAAGTTACTTACAGGTCTGAGTTTGCCAACCTGACTTGTCTGACACGTACTTGGCAGCAGCAGCTGTTAACAGAGGTTGAACAACATCTGTCATCGGTGGTATTAGATCAGTTTGTCTAATCCAATCTGATCCATCCCACTGTTGTACAAATATAGAGCCTCCATTTTCATGGTCAGCACAACCACCTATAAGCGGTGCGGTAAAACCTTCTAGTCCTAGCTCTTTGAGCCTAGCAGCATCAAGCTTTACGTTCTCCAAACCAAGACGAACATCAGCTCCAGTAACCATTTTCTTACCAGTCATTTTTTGCGCTTCCATGATGGCCTCGGCTATGAGTACCGCGTTAAACATGGCTCTATTGTATAGAACCTTGCCTGGCATATCTATTTTGGTCTTGCTCTTTCCTGGCTCCACAACATACTTAATCATATCTTGTATTGCTGGAAAGCTAGTTCCAGTCGTTGTGTAACTAGACGCTAGGTAACCTTTGGCCTTAGAACCTAGAGCCTCTGTGTCCACGTGTGCACCTGACCACCAATTACCGATAAATCTATCTAATGGAAATCTGGTCTTGGCTGCCTCTTTTATGGCAGTTGGGTTCATAGCGCCCCATCCCCACATAATTACCCAGTCAGGCTTCTCTTTTCTTATTGTCAACCAGTGAGATGACTGATTCTGCATTTCTTTTCCGGCAACAGGTACATAGAGAGTTTCAAACCCCATTTTCGGACCTAATTCTTCAAGAACAGGAATAGGTTCACGTCCATAGCCCACATCTAAGTAAAGAAACCCAATCTTCTTTCCCTTTAGACCACTTTGACTATCGATATATGATAGAATCGAAGTCATCTGCGACCAATAGGATGCTGGGTAGTTAAATGCCCAAGGGAAAGTCTCCCCTTTTGCAGCAGCTGAAAGGCCATATCCCATTGTTAGAATTGGAACCCCATCTTCTGGTGCTTTTTGTAAGATTTGCAGTGTTATACCAGTCGAATTTGGAGTATGCACTAATGCATTTTTTCCTCTATATGATTCGTAACACTCAACACCAACTTGAGCCTTATAGCCAGTTTCACATTCTTCTGGGTTTACCTTAACACCTCCGATGCCACCGTCTCTTTCATTCAACATCAAAAAATAGTCGGTAAAGCCATTAGCAACCATTGTTCCATTAGCGGCATATGGTCCAACGCGGTAAGTCATGTGCGGAACGAGCAATTCGTCGGCCAAACTTAAGCCAATTGTTGATATAAAGGTGCCAATAGTCATTATAGCACCTATAAATAGTTTTTTCATTTTAATCTCCCCATTTGGATGCAGCAACGCGCTGCGATTTTGCGAGCCAATTTTGTGTATCGAAAGAGGAGGCTCAAAACCTCAAACGCACTCCTGAGAGTTAATAAGGGAATGGCCATAATCTTAACTTCTGTTTCGTTATTTGCCATAACCTTGCTAATCCATGTGGCTCTACAATGAGAATTACCACAATAGCTACTCCCAAAAATATGATAGAAAAGTTTTCCATTACAAAGGCATCAAACCCAAATACCGTTTTTCCTATTTCTTTAATTAATACGGGTACGACCCATACCAATGCTGCGCCCATGTAGCTTCCCGTTATTGATCCCAGTCCGCCTATTATAACCATAAATAAATACGTAAAACTGTGACTCACATCAAAGCTCTCCACTTCAGCCGCTCCCAGCCAGAAAAAAACCATTAAAGCACCAGAAATTCCTACATAGAATGAAGAAAAAGCAAAAGCAGAAAGCTTTGCTGTCAAAGGTCGTACACCTATCAGTTCTGCAGCTATATCCATATCTCTTATCATCATCCAGGATCGCCCTATTCTTCCTCTTATAACATTTGACGCCAGCCACGTTAGTAAGACCAATAATGTCAAAACGATAAAGTATCGAGTTAAGGCATCTGACTGAGGACCACTGACAATAAGCCCAAACATTTCTTTGTTGGTGCCTTCAATCCCCCCACTGTCATTGTAATTATAAAGCCAGGCAACGCGTATAAAGGCCCATTCTAAGAAGAACTGGGCAGCTAACGTAGCAACTATTAGATAAAAGCCTTTAATTTTTAATGAAGGTAAGCCAAAAATCATCCCAACTACGGCGGTCACGAGCCCCGAAAGAATTACGCATATTATAATGTTTAGATCTGGGAAGATGGTCATTATTTTGTAACAGCTGTAGGCCCCCACACCCATAAACGCACCAGTTCCAAGAGAAATTTGTCCGGCAAACCCTAGTAAAATATTCAAACCTAGTGTCGTGATGGTAAAAATAAACACCGGTATCATTATAGCGCCCATAGTAAATTCGTATGATAAACCTGGGATACCAAATATCGGTATAAAGACGTAAGCGATTACTAACAATATGGCAATACCGACTTTATCTTCTGCAAGAGGGAAAGCTGCTAATTCCTCTCTGTATTTTGACTTAAATTGTCCTGTTTCTCTATAAAACATTTATCTATACCCTCTCTATAAGCTTGTCACCAAACAGCCCCTGAGGTCTGTAAAGAAGAAAAACCAACGCAATCACATAAGCAAACCACCCTTCCACGCCGCTCCCAAGAAGAGGTCCCCAATATATCTCAAATATCTTTTCTCCGAGACCAATTATAAGACCGCCTATAATAGCCCCTTGAATAGACGTGAAGCCCCCAATAATTAATACAGGTAAAGCTTTGAAGCCAATTATTTGCAATGCAAAAGAAACATCAGACCTTGCACCCCAGAAAATTCCTGTAACCAAAGCTACTATACCAGCCACAAACCACACTATTACCCAAATTTGGTTAAGAGAAATACCAACAGAGAGAGCGGCTTGATGATCATCGGCAACTGCTCGCAAACCTCTTCCAATCTTTGTCTTACTGAAAAAGACTGCAAGTATAACTATCATTATTACTGCAATAACGGCAGCAGATACGTCAATCATTTCAAAATAAACTCCGCCTCCAAACATCGGCCATTCTAATGAGCCATTAGGAAATCCTAGTTCATCGACAATCATTGCACTTGGAACTCCACCAAATATCCATTGCGCAGCGCCTATTATTATAAAAGTTAATCCTATTGTGGACATGAATAAAATATTACCATCCTGATTAACGAGCTGCCTCAGTATTAGTCGCTCCACTAGCCAAGCTAAAGCATAAAACATTATCAACACTAAGATTACACTTATCCAAGCGGGAACACCCATCTGGTAGAAACTTACTAATGACAATGCCGCTAAAACAACGAGAATGGGTTGTGAAAAGTTGAAGACGCCCGAGGCTTTGAAGATAAGAACAAACCCTAACGCTATCAAGCCATATAAAGTTCCAGCAACGAAACCATCCCACAGTGCTTGAATGAACAAATCAGGGTATGCCCCCATTTCAACGAAAGGCGCGATAAATATTGCGTATAAAATTTCCATTAGTGAGGTACTCCCAAATATGCATCAATAACAGCTTGGTTAGACTGAACTTCCGTAGGAGTTCCATCCGCTAACAGCTTACCATAATCTAAAACCACAACTCTATCAGCCAAATCCATGACTACTGCCATATCATGTTCGATTAGCGCTATCGTGGTTCCGAACTCTTCATTTACATCTATTATAAATCTCGACATATCTTGTTTTTCTTCAACATTCATCCCAGCCATTGGTTCATCAAGGAGCAATATTTTTGGGTCCATAGCAAGTGCACGCGCCAACTCTACTCTTTTTTGCAAACCGTATGGTAGTGCCCCTACGGGTGTTTTCCTAATATGATTGATTTCCAAAAAATCAATTATTTCTTCACATCTTCTTCTATGTTCAACCTCTTCCTCAATAGCAGGCCCATAGCGAAGCATCTGCCAGAAAAAATTCTTATTCATCTTTAATTGTCGACCTGTCATTACATTCTCAATAGTTGTCATACCCTTAAACAACGCAATGTTTTGAAACGTTCTCGCAATGCCAGTCTTTGCAATTTGGTACGGTTCCATGGATGGTCTTTTTTCTCCATTAAACCAAACCTCACCCTCCTGTGGATGGTAGAAGCCATTTATTACATTAAGCATAGATGATTTACCCGCTCCATTGGGCCCAATTATTGCTCGTATCTCTCCCTCATAAATGTCAAACGAAACATTCTGAATGGCTACCACGCCCCCAAAACGAAGATTAATATTTTTGACTTCCATTAAGACTGAATTGTTTTCACTCATTATTTAGTAACCTCATTTTTAAATAGTTAAGCGGCATCACTTTTTTCTTTCAGCATGTAGGTTTGAGTGTCGACTAAGCTAATAGTAGCCTCTAGATACCCCTTCTTTCCATCTTCGTAGGTAACCTCAGTCTTAGTTGAGACTTCATCTACCCCCTTAAACAGGGCAGTAACTAGGTCGTCGTATTTTTCTGCAACAAAACTTCTTCTTACCTTCCTAGTTCTTGTTATTTCGCCATCATCAGGGTCTAACTCCTTATGCAAAATTAAAAATCTATGTATTTGACAACCGGACATTGTTGGGTCTTTAGCGAGATCTTGGTTTACCTCCTCAACATGTCCCTTCATCATTTCCATTACTTTTTCGTTCGAAGCAAGTTCCTGATATGAAGCATAGTTTATATTATTTCTTTCGGCCCAATTCCCAACAGCTGAGAGATCGATGTTAAGGAAAGCTACGCACTTTTCTTGTCCGGCCCCGAACAAAACAGCTTCCAAAATATTTGGAAAAAATTTTAATTTGTTCTCTACGTATTTTGGTGCGAACATAGAGCCATCCTTCATCTTACCCACATCTTTGGCTCTGTCGATAATCCTTAATTGACCACTGGTTTCTTCTATGTAACCAGCATCGCCAGTTGCTACCCAACCATCTTTGTCCTTAGTTTCTTTTGTAGCCTTTGGATTTTTATAATACTCTTTGAAAGAACCTATTGATCGATACATTACCTCACCGGTCTCAGCGATCTTAAGTTCCACTCCCCTGATTGGTTTGCCTACTGTATCAGACCTTACATCGCTATCATCTTGCATCGTTAGAAAAACGGAGGCTTCTGTTTGCCCATACAATTGCTTTAAATTTATACCTAATGATCTATAGAAATCAAATAATTCTGCGCTGATTGCCTCTCCCGCCGTATATGCTATTCTTACATTTGTTAACCCCAACATGTTTTTCAGTGGGCCATATATGACGAACCCGCCGATTGAATACATCAGCCTGTCAATAATACCGACACTTTTCTTCTCCAATATTTGTCTCCCAACCTTTTCCGCGTGATTCATAAAATATTGAAATGCACCCTTTTTGAAGGCACTTGCATCTTCTATCCTTATGTTTACTTCAGTTTTCAACCTCTCCCAAAGAGGAGGTGGGCCAAAAAATACCGTGGGCCCCATTTCTTTCACATCCATCTGAACAGTATCTGCACCTTCAGGACAGTTTAGACACGCTCCTGCTACCATTACCTGTCCCACTGAGATCATAAAGTCACCAACCCAAGCCATAGGTAAATAACACACCAGGTGATCATTTGAAGACCACCTGTCAAGCTCATTTGCTCCAGAGGACGCTCCAATGATTGCCTTATGCGTTTGGACGACGCCTTTGGATCTTCCTGTTGTTCCGGATGTATATAATAAAACGGCCGTCGTTTCGCCGGTGATTTTTTCTAATCGCTTGTCAAGTTCTTCCTTTAATTCTCCATCATCGCTTTTTCCAGCCCCTGATATATCTAAAAACGGATGAAGGCTCGACTTGTCGTATTTTCTCAAGCCCTTGGGATCTACGTACACTATGTCTTTTAAGCCCTTCACCTTCTCTTGAATCTCTTGAATTTTATCAACCTGCTCTTGATCACCGACAATTGCATATTTTGCTGAACAATGAGTAAGTATGTATTCCATTTCATCAGCTACAGCGTCTTGATATAAAGGAACAGGAACTGCTCCGACTTGCTGAGCGGCCATCAAAGACCAATAAAGATAAGGTCTATTCCTTCCAATAACCGCCAAATGGTCACCTTCTTTTACTCCGAGTTTAATAAGACCCTTAGCAAGGTTTGTTATTTCATCATTGGCTTCCGACCAAGTCCAGGTCTGCCAAATACCATATTCTTTTTCTCTGTATGCTGGCGAGTTGCCAAACTGACTGACATTCCTTGATAATACTTTTGGAAAAGTATCTAAGCTACTAGAATTCTCCGACATTATCCCTCCCAGAATTTTTTGAAGAAATTAGATTCTCCAAATTTTAAGAAAAAAATACCGATAAAACAACAGCCTTTTTGGCCTTGTGACAAAAAGTATTAAAAGCGCGAGTAAATCCTAATTTTTATTTATCGAACAATAGCAATTCTAATATCGTTTAAATTTATTCCTGTAGCGCCTGAATAAAACAAGCTTGATGCTAATTTGTGTGCTGAAAAAGAGTCGAAGTCCTTTAAAAAATCTCTCTCTGGAGCTCTCTTTTTCAATACCTTGAAAGTGTCTCCCGAGATAATCGCTCCCGCATTCTCTTCAAAGCCATCAATTCCATCAGTATCAGCCGCTAGAGCCATGATCCCAGGAATTCCCGCAATTTCTTTTGCCAACGCTAACGCAAAATGTGAATTTCTACCTCCCCTCCCATGAGTTTTCGGTAACTTTACATGAGCTTCACCGCTTGAGACAATAATTGCTGGCTTTTTTATTGGTCGATCAAATCGTTTTATCTCTTTAAGTATTGATGCATGAAAATTGGCTAGAGACGACGCTTCGCCCTCAAACTCTGAGGATAATAACAAGAGGTTAAATTCATATTTTTTCTCAATATAATCTCCCACACTATCCAATAATATTGCACTAGACCCGATACATTCTGACTTTAGCACGATCGCTTTTTGGTCTCCAAGAGGACTTAATCTTTTTTTATTTTCTGAAAAAAACCTATTGATGTTGGAACCAAAATCCACATTACTGGTAATTATTCTTTTCATCTTCGGAACAAAGGTTGGGCCACTTCCAACTAGAGACAAATCTCCACCTGGAATGTCAGATACTACGAGATTTATTATCGGACAGGGATGGGCAGCTAACGCTAACTTACCTCCCTTTATTTGAGAAAACACCCCTCGGTAGAGATTCATTTCTTTAATTGACAACCCAGAGCCTAGTAAAATCTTATTTAATTGAATTTCATCTTCAAGAGCAAACCCTTCTGGGGGTAAAGGCAATAAAGCAGAGGCTCCCCCAGAAATACAAAAGATTAACAAATCATCTTTTCCAAGCTTTGAAATTGCTTTCAGTATTTTAAGGGATGCGTCCAAGCCTTTCTTTGAAGGAATAGGGTGCGTCGCCTTGATTACCTCAAAACCTATTTGATCACAACTCTCATTCTCGGGAATTACGACGATTCCATCTGCTTGCCCAGGGTAATTTATTCTAAACGCTTTAGAAAGTCTTCCTGCACCTTTTCCTACACCTACAAAAAAAAGTCGTCCTACAGGAGGATCAAACTTTATTTTTTCGATTTTTTTTGCTGGATCAGCTAACTCTAAAGACTTTGAAAAAATGTCCTTAAGTATTTGCTTGTCATCGAACCTTTCTTCTAACATGGAGACGTTTCGGATATCTGTTTCAACCTAGAGAAACCCTAAATTACTATCAGTCTAAACATGCTGGCCTCCATTAATCTCTATTTCTGCTCCTGAGACATAACTTGCTTCTTTAGAACATAGATAAAAAATGGTGTCAGCTACTTCTTCTGGTAAGCCAAGTCGTTTCATTGGAATATCAGCGACTATCTTGTCGGTACCTTTACTCAAAATAGCAGTCTTGACTTCTCCGGGCGCGATGGCATTTACTCGAACACCCAAAGGGCCGAAATCTTTCGACATTTCTCTAGTCAAGGCTCCTAAAGCAGCTTTTGATGTCGCGTAGGCAGCTCCCGCAAAAGGGTGAACCCTGCTTCCTGCAATCGATGTTACATTGACAATCGCGCCCTGAGCTTTTAAAAGCTCATCCCTTAATCCTCTAGCTAAGATTACTGAAGCAAAAAAGTTAACGTGAAAAACCTTTCCCCATGTGCTTAGGTCGGTTCCTAGAGTGTCCAGCCTTTCTCCATTTTCGCCTTTCGGCGATATACCAGCATTGTTAACAAGTGCGTGCAATTTGCCATCTATTCTCTTTTTGACTTCATCAATAGCCTCGAGTGTGTTGTTTGGATTTGAAAGATCGACTTGAACATGGTTAGCCTCACCCCCAGGCCACGGACATTTCGTATCAAACGCCTGCCTAGAACATGTTATTACACGCCACTTTTCTTCAGAAAACTTTCGGACAGTGGCGTGACCTATTCCTCTACTCGCACCCGTCAACAAAATTACTTTTTGTTCTGAATTGCTTGCCATCGTTTCTTAACCTCAGAAAAAGTTATGTTAATTCCGATAGATTTAGTCAGATTTTAGCACTTTTACTTATAAGTTTCAAGAATATCATAAAATTTGAAAATCAATTCCTGCCAAAACACTGTCGATTTTATCAAACATTTCATGCATTTGGCTCTCTTCAATGATTAAGGGTGGACAAAATGCCAGACTATCTCCTGGAAGTGATCTTAAAATAACACCTGCGTCTTGGATTTTTTGCTGTATCTTTGCGGCAACTTTTCTACTGGGGTCAGGTTTCTTATTTGATTCAGGCTCCGAGACAAATTCTATAGCACCAATTAACCCGATAGCCCGAGCATCTCCAACAAAATCATATTTTTTGAAGTCCTTTACCCTTTCAATAAAACTTTTTTCCATATCCCTCACGTGTTCAACAATTTTTTTCTCTTCATAAATTTCAAGGGTTTTAAGAGCAACTGCAGCCGACAGAGGATGAGCTGAATATGTGAAGCCATGACCGAAAATACCAAGTTCATTTGCCTGGTTTTCTATTTTAAAAATAATATTTTCATTAATAAGCAGCGCTGATATGGGGGCGTAAGCTGCCGATAAAGCCTTGGCACATGTCAGTATGTCAGGCTTTAAGTCAAATGTTTGGGAGCCCCACATATTGCCTGTTCTACCAAATCCGCAGATCACTTCATCGGCTATAAAAAGAACATCATATTTTTTAAGTAACGCTTGCACTTTAGAAAAGTAATTTTTGGGAGGGATTATCACACCACCAGCTCCCATCACGGGCTCAGCTATAAATGCGCCTACAGTGTCAGGGCCCTCTTCAAGTATAAGTTCTTCGAGATTTTTCAACAACCTCTCTACAAAATCTTGCTCGGATTCGCTTTCCAATTTCTCTATAAAGTAATGAGGGCAAGATGTATGCCTTACAAAATCTAGGGGTAAGCCAAACCCATCTTGAGCATAAGGCAGCCCTGTTAGACTACCCGCTACCATTGTTACACCATGATAACCCCTTTTTCGGCTAATTATCTTTCTTTTTTCTGGTCGACCTAAAGCGTTTTGATAATACCAAACAACTTTAATCGCAGTGTCATTAGCCTCCGATCCTGAATTACAAAAGAAAACCTTATCTAGCCCTTCTGGAGCTATTGATGTAAGTTTTTCAGACAAATGAGCAGCAACTTCTGGCACTTTGCCTGCAAAACTGTGGTAAAAGGGAAGCTTTTTCATTTGCTTTGTTGCAGCTTCTACTAAGTCTTTGTTATTAAACCCCAGTGATGCACACCACAATCCACTCATCCCTTCTATGAATTTAGTGTCAGAGTTGTCGTATACATAAATACCCTCGCCTTTGCAAATTACATGCGGGCCAGCTTCCCTTAAAATTTTAGGGCAAGTGTAAGGGTGGAAATGATTTTCAATGTCTTTGGCCTCAATCGAATTAACTATTTTGTCCATATTATAGTCTCCATCAATGTTTTATTGAAAAAACGAAAATACTCGATTAACTTTAACAGATCATCCTTATTGTAAAAGATTTTATATTGAACTTCTAAAAATTAGACGCTAATTCTTAAGTTTATCTGTTTATAATTTTTATCTTGAACCTTATTACTTGGAAGGATTTAAAGGAAATGGCGAGGTTACATGGAATCCTTTTTTTTAAAATATTTTTTATTTCAACACTATTAAGCGTAACCTTTGCTCACGATGCCTCGGATAAAGTATTGGCAAAAAAAATTTTTGGCAACTTTACAAGCCCAGCAAAATTATCACCTGAAAGCCTGGGAAAATATAATAACGGCTGTTTAAACGGTGGTGTTGAGTTGCCAGTCAAAGGGGCAACATGGCAACACATCAATTCAAAAAGGGGTCGTAATTGGGGCCACCCTACACTGATAGATTTTACTAAAGATCTATCGGAAAAAGTCACGGAGTTTGGATGGAAGGGACTCTACATAGGTGACCTCGGCAATCCAAGAGGAGGAGCGACACCCTATGGGCATGCGGCACACCAAGTTGGCTTAGAAGTCGACATTAAATTTAAAAAACCTAAAAGCTTAAACCTTTCATTTAGAGAAAGTCATAATGACCATAGATACGGTAAACCTGCTTTTAAAGAACTAAATGTTGTTTCAAAAAATCAAAAAAATGTAAACTCTTATTGGACAAGAGAGCATATGAATATTCTAAAAGCAGCTGCGAAAGATGAAAGAGTAAATAAAATTTTTGTAAACGCTGCTATAAAAGTTTGGATGTGTAAAAATGCCAAATCGGAAGGTAGGTCATGGCTCATGAAAATACGACCGGAAAGAGGTCATAGCGAGCATTTTCACGTCAGGCTAAAGTGTCCTGAAGGCTCACCGAATTGTATTAATACACCTCTTTGGAATAAGTATAAAAATGTTGACGGGTGTGACAAGCAATTGGCCTGGTGGGTGACAGAAAGACTTAAACCAAAGAAAAAAGTTGTAAAAAAGACCGTAAAAAAGACCGTTAAAATTAAAAAGAAGTACAAATGTACCCATGCGAGGTGTTACCTGCCTGAAGATCTACCAAAGGCCTGTCTAAGGACTCTCCACTTTAATAATTGAAGTTAATTCTAATCGTTACAAAGATGTTTTAGTCCATAATCTTTTAAAAGAGTAGCTGGAGAAAATTTTCTATTTATCTTCTTTTCATAGAGACTATCAATTATATCAACAAGGTCTGCAACCTTCGTTAATGCACCTTCACTGCAAATTGCATTATACTCTTTCACAATATCATCACCAAAGAAAACCAAATAACCATCCCAGAGTCCGGTGATGTATGCTGATTTAGAATTAAAACCCAGTGTTTTCCAGTTTGCATAGTTTTCTATTACAACGTAAGGTCCAGCACTTAAAGTACAGAAAAAAGTAAGGGTTACAACTTTAAAAAGTGCAAGTTTATTTCGCAACTGCCTTATCTGTCAAAGAGTATATCGAGTTATCTTCTGCAGTTTCGATTTCGGTAGGTCTTTTTTGCTGTTTAGAAATTCTTAGTACCTTGCCATTAAAGTTAGCGCCTGTCTCAATAGAAATTTCAATGTGTTCGATATCTCCCTTGACTGTCGAACCTGAATCTAATTTAACAGTGTCTGACCGAATAAAACCTGTAAAACTTCCTTGAACTGTAATTGCCTTAACAATAATTTTTCCATCGACCTTCGCACTTGGTCCAAGGGTTAAACTATCACCAAATATGTCTCCTGAAGTTTTTCCTTCAATAAGAAGCTCCCCTTTAAAATCAATTTTTCCCTTTATGACAGTGTCGGAAGAAATCACTGAACTTGAATTTGTAAAGTTGTTCATAATAATGTACCTAGGTTTATTGTGCAAAAATACACTAAAACTATAATAAATCAAGGTTAATACAACTTGATTTATTATCTAATTATTGAGTCACATTTTATCTTTTCTTTTTCTCTTGGGATTAGTTTCGTAAGCTCTATGGACCTGTTTTGTGATCTCATTAATTTCTTTAATAGTAACCTTCATAGCAGGGACCCCCAACTTTTGAGCTGCTAATCTTCTAAAAGCACCATAGCTGTCATGAATCTGGATCAGTTTTTCAAACTCGTCTATTAAGTCGTTTGCTTCTACATCGTCTTTTCCAACATACTGGATCATTGCTTCTTGTTTCTTTTGCGCTCTTCTGTCTATTCCTGGAGCAGATAACTGGATCATTTCTTGTATGTGGGATACATATTTTTGAGATCTTACTGCGTTCCAAACTGCTTTTTCAGCATCTCCAGCATTCAAGGCAGTAATTGCTGTCATCGCATAAATTTGTGCTCTTTGAGCATAACTAAGCACTTTATTTGTCTTTTCGTCACGATCTGGCGTAACCGAGGTAGAATTTTCATAGACTAGTGCATCTAAATTAGAGTTATACCGCTTTCTAGACCACTCCTTTAAGTTTGGTGAAAAAGGATTTTCTTTTACAGCACAGCAAAACTTAATTATATCATAAAGATCCCTAGATCCCTCCTCTAGAGTTTCCGTCTCGGCTACCACGTCTTTATTGACTAGCAATTCCCTCTTTGACCTTTTCTGATAAACAAATTCGTTCATTGTATCTCTCTTTGATCACTATCGATTCTTTTCACCAATTATACAAATTTTGCAATCTATATACCATTTCAAGTTTTTTTAAATTATTTGCGCCTACATATATTTTTGTGTAGTAGAAATAGAAAATAAATGTATTGACATATCAGTAAGAATTTATGGTAGATTAATTCATGACGCAAGGTAAACTAATTAAGGGATAATTTTAATATGTCAGTTCAAAATAGTCACCAAAGTAATTGTAGCATTGCAACGTCACTATCAATACTAGGAGATAAATGGACCCTCTTAATTGCAAGGGACATAATGATGGGCAATCAAAACTTTGAGTCAATTCAAAAGAATCTTAATATTTCAAGGAACCTTTTAACTGAAAGATTAAAGTTTATGACGACAAATAAATTGATTAGAAGATATGTGCCTAATAATAGGAAAAGAGCGATGTACGTCCCGACCCAAAGGTGCAATGATCTAGTTAAAATTTTCCTATCACTTTCTCTATGGGCAGATCGTTGGATTCCTGACGTAAAACGTCCAAAAATTGCTGGGACGATTGACGAAAAGGTAACCGAAATTGGACTTAAGGTAATTCCTTTTAGTAAAGAAGAAGAGAACAGAGATCTAAAATTTTCTATAAGACCTTTACACTAATTTTGCTTTTTCAACCAATTTTTATACCAAAAACAGTTTAGCAACGAGATCCATGATTAATCGCAAAACGAATCGTTTATAATTAGTTTTGGTATTGAAAGCTTTGCAAGCTCAACTATCTCAATCAGAATACCATATCTCTGCCATCATAAATAAGTCTAAGGCAATGCACGAACATATTGTAAAAATAAAAAACGTATCAAAAGTCTTTGTTACAAAATCAGGATCTCTGGAGCTCTTTACCAACGTTAACATCGAGTTTGCACCATCCACTAGCTATGCTCTAATCGGAGAGAGTGGCGTTGGGAAATCAACGCTTCTACACATCGCTTCTGGGCTTGAAAAACCTTCAAGTGGAGAAGTTTATTTTGGGAAACAAAATTTTTGGGGTCTAAAAACATCTAGGCAATCACTACTTAGGCTTAACGAGACTGCAATTATATTTCAGCAATATAACCTTATTCCTTGTCTTAATGTTAAAGAGAATATCGAGTTTCAAGCCAGGATAAATAGGAAATATAATAGAAAATATATAAAAGAAATAATTGAAGATCTTCGACTGACCAGATTATTGGAAGAGTGGCCTGAAAGTCTTTCTGGAGGAGAACAACAAAGGGTTGCTATCGCCAGAGCATTAGCGGCTAAACCAAAAATATTATTTGCTGATGAACCAACAGGCAGCCTGGATGAAAAGAATTCAGAGCTGGTTTTAGAAATGCTCTTAAATATAAATAAAAAGTACAATACCAGCCTAGTTGTAATAACACACTCCCTATCCATTGCGTCAAAATTAGAGCAATGCATGGAACTTAAATCTAGAAAAGTATTAGACAGATGAAACAGTTTCTTTTGGTACTGAAAGTTATTGTATCTAATTGGAAAAAGGCAAAAGGTCAGCTCATTTTCACTATTTTAGGTATCGCGATAGCGACTACTCTCTGGTCAAGCATAGATATTGTGAATAATCAAACAATTAAAGCACAAAAACGATCGATCGATCTCTTAAAATCTGCTTTCAAGCCAATAATAATAGATCGGGAGCTACCTTATGTAAGTCAGATGGATTATTTGCATTTGCGGTTAAATGGATGGGTTATAAATCCTGTGATAAAAGCACCTTTAGAGGACTCAGATATAACAATTATCGGGATAGATTTTTTAGCAGATAGAAATAAAATAGTATCTAGTCAAAATAACAACTCTTTTGGAAATTTTTTGGAAATGCAAGCAAATGGTAATGAATTACTATTTGGTTCCAATGAAACTTTGAAAAAGTTAAAAGATCGCCTTTCAAATTTTGTTAAGATAGAAAATGATCAATTACCCAATGGCACTCTGATAGGGGATATTAGTTCGATCCAAAGCCTTTTAAATATGGAAGGAAAATTTACCTATTTTGAATACATAAATCGAAGCTTAAATTCTCCCGACACGCTTTCGCCCAAAAATTTAATATTGATTGATGATAACAGTGCTAATGAATTTGAGTTTATTTCAGAAAGCTTTACATTTAACATCAGAGCATTTGGGTTTCTTTCCTTTTTTGTTGGAATGTTTATTGTATATACAAGCGTTGGGATGGCGTATGACCAGAGAAACCTCACAGTAAAAATTTTGAAAACTATTGGAGTGGAAAGAAGGCTAATCAATGTGTCCCTTGCGGGAGAACTATTTTTAATTGCATTATTTTCTGGTTCGCTTGGATCATTTGGTGGCTTTTTGTTAGCCAGAGAGCTTCTTCCAGATATTAATAATACTATATCGACCCTTTATAATAGTCCAGTGGATGGTGAGCTTGACCTTTCATTTACTTGGTTTTTAATCAGTTTACTTATCGCAGGTTTAGGCACTTTATTGGCTTGTTCTAGAGCAATTTTAAAACTGGATAAACTAAGTCCAGTAAATTTTGTAGATGATGAGAAAATTTATTCTAGAAAAAAGAACACTATATCTATTTCGGCATTGCTCATTATTTTTACGTGCGCTTCTTACTATTTTTCAATATCTTCCAGCATCAAAATTGCTAACTTCCTATTTCTAGGATCAACAATAGTTATAAGCTGTGCAATTTTACCCCTATTTATTAAACTTTTTTGTCATATGCCACAAAAAAACTACCAAAGCGCTTTGCTCTTTGTTTTTGGATCCTCAAAGATACTGAGAAATTTGGTGCACTTCTTTTCACCGGCTACATAGCTTTTTTTTTAGCGCTTTCAATAAACATTGGCGTACACGGAATGGTAACTAGCTTTAAATCAACGTTTGTCGATTGGTTAGAAAATAGAATATTTGCAGACTATTACGTGAATATAACTAATGAATTACAGCTAAATAAAATAAAAGGTGTTCTTAAAAAATACGAAGGGGAAATTTATCCAATTATAAAAAATGAAGGAACGTATAATAAGACGCCTGTTGAGATTTATGGTTTCAAACCAACTACTATTTATGAGGAAAATTGGCCTTTATTAGAACGTACTGAAAGCGCTTGGAAGAAAATTAGGAATGGTGAGATCATCTTCGTAAACGAACAGCTGTCTATAAGAGAAAATATAAAGTTAGGTGACTTTTTAAAATTAGAAATTGGTAACAAAAAACTAAATATTCAAGTGGGTGGCATTTATGCTGATTATGGGAACTCTGGCAATCAATTGATGATGCAATTTAAACTATATAAAACATTTTTTTCATCTCAAATTCCAAGCACCTTAGCAGTCAAGCTTTACGATACCAACGGTTTGAATTTTTTCAATGAGTTGTTATTGAACAGCGAAATAAACTCGGAGGCAATTATTAATCCACAACAAGTGCGGAAAATTTCTTTGGAGATTTTCGATAATACTTTTAAGATTAGTTTCCAGCTTGCTTTAATCACTCTATTTGTAGCATCTTTCACGCTTTATACTAATCTTATCAGTATAAATAAATTGAGAAAAAAAGATCTTCTTCCCATTTACTTACTGGGCTTTTCTGCCAAACAGATCATAGCTTTAGAAATATTAAAAATCTTTATATTAACCAATCTGGTTAGTTTTCTTTCGATAGGTATGGGCTTACTCATAACTTTAATATTATCCGAAATAATAAACCCAAATTTTTTTGGATGGAGAATTCCTACGCATGTTTTCCCAGATTACTGGTTGCAAGTCTGGGTTACTGCCATATTGGCTTCGACTTTCGCCACCCTTTTATCACTAAGAACATCAAATGTGAAACTACCATCAAATTTCAATGTTAGGAGTATTTAGAAGTTATGAATATCAAGGTATTAGTGTTTATCTTTTGTTTTTGTTTACTGAATTATACTTCAAAGGCTGATGAGCAAAATAGCCAATTCAATATGGCTGACCCTCGCTATCAGATAACCTTCCCAAAAGATCATGGTCCACATAAAAATTTCGCAATTGAGTGGTGGTATCTTACAGCAAATCTAGAATCCGATACCATCGATGACTTAGGAATTCAGTGGACCCTCTTTAAGAGCACTTTTTCGCCAAAATCCAATAAAAAATCTAAACAGCTTAATGGCTTTTGGATGGGTCATAGCGCCATTACTACTAAAAATTCACATTATTTTGAGGAGCGGTTTGCACGCAAAAAAACTGCACAAGCAGGCGTTACCCTGAACCCTTTTAAAGCCTGGATTGATAATTGGACAGTTACGGGGGACGATGAAATGAGAACTATAGTTTTAGAATCTAGTGGCATAGAGTTCTCAGTCGCCTTAAACTTCTCAACTAAATTTAGCCCGGTTTTGCAGGGTAAAAAGGGTTATAGCAAAAAATCTCAACAAGGAGCGGCATCCCACTATTACAGCCAACCGTTCTATACTGTAAAGGGTTGGGTCATTTTGAATGGAGAAAAGCATTTTGTAAAAGGCGTTGGGTGGTTAGATCGTGAGTGGTCAAGTGACCTGCTAAGTGAAAACCAACTTGGCTGGAATTGGTTTTCTTTGCACCTCGACAACGGTCAAAAGGTAATGCTCTTTAAAATAAGACAGAATGATGGCAATGAATATTTATCTGGATCATGGATTAGTCAAGATGGTTCCAAAAGATCTTTTAATGCTAATGAAATTCAACTTAAAGAAACAGCTTATTCCATAGTTGCAGGTAGAAAAATTCCAACTAAATGGAAAGTTTCTTTTCTTGGTGAAAATACTCGTATAATCAACACAGAAGCCCTAAATAATTACTCCTGGATGGAAACTAGTGTTCCTTATTGGGAAGGACCAATCTCATTCAGTGGGGATTTCTCTGGTGTAGGTTATTTAGAGATGACGGGTTACTAGATATTCTACGCAGCTTTACCGTCTAAAACCTTACCTACTTTTTCTTGCGCTTTTTGTTCTCCAACGCCGTCAACAGCTGCTATTTCCCTCGTTAGCCTTTCTAATGCCGCTTCATAGAGCTGTCTCTCAGAATAGGATTGCTCTCTTTGTTCATCGTTTCGATGCAGGTCTCTTACTACTTCTGCAATCTGTATGAGTTCACCTGAGTTTATTTTTTGTTCATAGTCTTGTGCACGTCTTGACCACATTGCCCTTTTTACCTTGGCTTTTCCACCAATAACCTGCAATGCTTTACCTATTGTGTTCTGGCTAGATAACTTACGCATACCTGTCGATCCTATTTTGTCCTTTGGAACCTTAAGTGTCATTTTATCCTTCTCGAAAGTGAGCACGTACACCTTTAGCTCAAATCCTGCAACATTTTGTACTTCTTCATCTACTATTTGGCCAACCCCATGAGAAGGGTAAACCACAAAGTCGTTAATCTCAAAATCAACCTTTGATACTTCACTGTTCATAAAAATTCCCAACATT
>CACIAQ010000036.1 GCA_902584635.1 uncultured Alphaproteobacteria bacterium | reverse complement strand
ATCCAGATAGTCCAAGCAGATTAGGCGTCAGAGGAATTCCAGCACTTTTTATATTTAAAGATGGTGAGATGGTTTCATCTAAAATTGGAGCAGCACCTAAGACAGATTTAAAAAACTGGATAGACGAAAGTACTTAGATTCCAACACCATTTTCTTTCAACACCTCTCCCGCTAAGTAAAGGGACCCACAAATTAAAATTGAAATTTGTGTATCACGAGAATTATTTGCGGAGCAGATGTGTTTTATAGCGTCTCGAATATCAAGTGCTGGATAGGTCGTTTTCCATCCCGCTGCTTTAGCAGCGACTAGCGCTGTTTTTTTGGGAAGTGAGGAGGGTTGGGTTTCAATTTCAACTACACAAAGAGACGAAGCTATTACAGTCAGATTTTTAAGGAAAGAAATATGATCCTTGTTTTTTAGGGAACCATAAATAATATGCAGGTTTTTTTTATTTATGAAACTCATACTCTTCTTAAGTTGAATGCTGGCATCCTCATTATGGCCTCCGTCGATCCATAATTCATTCTTGATGTTATAGTCTATGATTAAATCGAATAGATTCCCTTTTTCAATCTTTTGAAGTCTAGCAGGCCAATAAGTGGAATTCAGTCCCTTACATATGTAGTTTTCCGGTATATCCAATTGAATAAGTGCAGAAATAGCAGTCATTGCGTTTCTGATTTGATGTTTTCCAATCAGGTTAGGAAAAGGAAATTCTATAATTCTATCTCTTTGCTTTAAAGTAATAGATTTTCTTGAATTAGAAACAGAGAATTTGTCCGATGCCCAAATGACGTCACTTTTCTTTTCTATGCATTTTTTTTCAAGTATCTTTCTTACTATTGCAGATTGATCCGATATAATAGTAGGGGTGTTTTTCTTTATAATGCCAGCTTTAGCCTTTGCAATCTTTCTTATTGAGTTTCCCAAATACTCCTTGTGGTCGAAGGATATCGAAGTAATGATGGAGATTGTTGGATTTTCAATCACATTAGTAGCATCAAACTCTCCACCTAATCCAACTTCTAAGAGTGTATAGTCAGCAGTCTTTCTGGAGAAAGCGAGAAAAGCTGCGCAAGTAGTTATTTCAAAAAATGTTATTGGCTGAGAGTTATTTGCATTTTCGCACTCAGAAAGAACTTTCTTTAAATCATCTTCGGTTATTCTTTTTCCTCCCAACTCTATCCTTTCATTAAAACGTACTAAATGGGGTGAGGTATAAGCGTGTGTTTTGAGCCCTCTACTTTGTAAACCAGCTTTTATCATGGCAATGGTTGATCCTTTTCCATTTGTGCCAGCTACATGTATAACAGGAGGTAATGATCTTTCAGGGTTCCCAAGCTTTTTTAAAAGCCTTTCTACTCTATCTAATTTAAGATCGATTATTTTGGGGTGTAAAGATTCCAGTCTTTTAAGTATCTCGTCCATTAGATCCATCAACTTCTGTAATATTTCCCCTAATAGGTGGAGGTTGATTTTTTAATAGATAGATTAATTTTATTAGTTCTTCTCTCAAAAATTTTCTCGATACCACTTGGTCAAGCATACCATGATCCAGCAGATACTCTGATCTTTGAAATCCTTCCGGTAACTTTTCCCTAATTGTTTGTTCTATCACTCTTGGCCCCGCGAAGCATATAAGCGCATTTGGTTCTGCTATTTGTATGTCGCCAAGCATTGCATAAGACGCGGTAACTCCGCCAGTTGTTGGGTTTGTTAATACTACTATATAAGGAAGCTTGGCGTCCTTTAGCATTTCAATCGCCACAGTTGTTCTTGGCATTTGAATTAAGGATAAAACACTCTCCTGCATTCGGGCACCTCCGGCAGCTGCAAACAAAATGAAAGGAGATTTAATTACAACAGCTCGCTTTACTCCTTCCAAAATGGCATTCCCTACGGCCATCCCCATAGAGCCTCCCATGAATTTAAAGTCTTGACAAGCAATTATAGTTCTCATGCCTCCTAGATCGCCTTCAGATATTGAGATTGCCTCTTTTTGCCCAGTGCTTTTTTGTGCGTCTTTTATTCTGTCAGCGTATTTCTTTTTGTCTTTAAAATTTAAAGGATCTTGCACCGGTGATTGATAATCAATGACTGAGTATATGCCATCATCAAATATTGATTTTAAACGTTCCTCAGGAGAAATATACATATGATAGTTACAACTTGGGCATACATTCAAGTTTTGACTAAACTCCTTATGAAAGATCATAGAATTACAGCTCTCACATTTAATCCATAACGTTTCAGAGTTGGCTTTGCGTGAAAAAATTGCGTTGATTTTTGGTCTAACAAAGTTAGATATCCAATTCATTTCTTATACCGATTATTTATCCCATATTCTCTATTGCTAAACTAAAAAATAACATTATACAAAAAAAAAATAAACCAACTGTTTTTTCGTCGTAAAATCAGCGGTAAACTCTTTTAAAAAATTGGAGGTTTGGACTTGAGAAATTTAAGAAAAGTATTTGGAGCATTCTATCTCCTTCTATTTTTTTCCGGATGTTTGTCTGTTGGATTGGGACCGCTAACCAATTTAATTGATGTTCCAGCAGGCCATACAAAGTTAAAGCATAAACTTCCAAGTGGATTTTGTTTGGATAGAAGCGCAAATAGTTTAAGCGGTTTGCAAGAAACTTTTTTAGTCACAAATTGTATTGAAGTAAATAATGATGGCAAAGCGTATTTTAGCCGTAGACCGGTTGACACAATAATAAACATTACATTCACACGTTCCAGAATCCCAAAAAAGATTTCTCGAGAAATGTATTTATTGGCAATTGCTGAAAAGATGGAGTTTAAAAAATTTCTAACTGCCTCGAGTGACAAAAAACTTATTTTTGGTGAAGAGCAATTGCAGGATAAATTTTTCCACGTAAATTTTCGACGATTAAACTCTTCTCAACGAAAAGAATTTGTTAGAAAATACTTTTTTTTAGTAGATAATAAGGTAGCTGTAATGACAATCTTGTCGTTTAAAAAACCAAATATAAATACATACTCTTCTTTTGAGAGGTTTATTAGAAAACTAAGTTGATTTAGTTCTTAAATTGTTCGGTTGCTTTAACCAGTGCTGCGGTGATACCAGATTCAGACATCGCATGACCAGCTTTTGACACCATAACTAAATTCGAGTTAGGCCAAAGTCTGTGAATTAGCTCCGCTGTTCCGGGTGGACATATCATGTCATATCGCCCTTGAATTATGATTGATGGTATATCCAATATTTTATGCATATTGTCCTTAATTTGCTGAGATTTACTTAAAAAACCTAGGTTCTTAAAATAATGGGCTTCAATCCTCGCAAATGCTCTTGCGTAGTCAGTAGATGGGCTAGAGCCAAACCCAGGGCTTTCCAGATTAGCAAGAGCGTTCTCCCAAGCTGTCCAAGCTCTAGCGAACCGACCCTGCTCTGTAGGAGATGATCCAAACAACCGTGAATGATATCCTTCTATAATATTATTCTGCTCTTTTTGTGGAAGCATGTCCCTAAAGGCTCGCCATGCTTCTGGCCAAAACATGCTAGCTCCTCCTTCTTTATAGAACCAATCTAATTCTGATTGAGTCATAGTAAAGACCCCTCTGAGGATTATCTTGCTTACCATTTCTGGATAAGTTTGAGCATATATTAGAGATAGAGTAGCTCCCCAGCTTCCTCCAAACAAAATCCATTTATTTATATTTAGTTTTCTTCTTATAGCCTCAATGTCTGACAAAAGATGCCATGTTGTGTTATTTTCAACTGATGCATAGGGTTTGGATCTTCCGCAGCCCCTTTGATCAAAAAGAATTATATAGTAAGCGTCAGGATCAAAGAATCTACGCATCGTTGGACTGCACCCACCGCCTGGCCCGCCATGTAATACCAAAACAGGAATTCCGTTGGGGTTTCCACATTCCTCATAATATATTTTATGCCTGTCTCCACTATCAATATAGCTTTTCCTGAAAGGCTCTATTTCAGGAAACAAATTGGTTCTCTGCTTATTAAACTTGGTGATATTTTGTTCAGGCATTCTTGAGACTAAAAAAAAAAAGTATATATATAGTATGTCATGTGTATGGGAACAATTCAATGAAAACAGTATCATCTATAAACGCGGAAGAAGTTACGAAATTTGAAAAATTAGCAAATGAATGGTGGGATGCCGAAGGTAAGTTCAAACCACTTCATATGTTGAATCCATGCAGATTAGAGTTTATAACAGACCACTTATCCCTACATTTTCAAAGGGATATGATTTTCGATAAAAAGCCTCTAAAAGGGATCAAAGTTCTAGACATAGGATGTGGTGGTGGTTTGTTATGTGAGCCAATGGCCAGACTTGGAGCTGAAGTTCTTGGTATCGACGTGGTTGAAAAAAATATAAAAGTTGCATCGTTACACGCCGAAAAAATGGATCTCGATATAAAATATCGTCATGTATCGGCGGAAGAACTTTTAAAAGAGAAACATGTATTTGATGTTATTCTCAACATGGAAGTTATTGAGCATGTGGAAAACCCAGGTTTTTTTGTAGAAGTCTGTTCAAATCTACTGAAAAGTAGTGGTTTAATCTTTTGTTCAACAATAAATAAAAATTTAAAAAGCTACCTTTTCGCAATCATTGGTGCTGAATACGTTATGCAGTGGTTGCCAAAAGGAACACATAGCTGGAATAAATTTATCAAGCCTAACGAACTAAAACAATTGTTTTCTAAAGCCGGTCTACACGTGAAGGATACTAAAGGATTAGTGTTTAATCCTCTATCTTGGGGATGGGAATTGTCAAAAAATGACTTCTCCGTAAACTATGCGGTTTGTGCAACAAGGTGAATATTTAGTTATTATTAATAACTTTATTCCAGAGATCATCCAATAAATCTATGCTTTCTTGTTTAAACTTGGCCAAGTGTTTCCAATACCTTCCATCTTCAATAAAGTAACCTAAATCTTCTTCCCTTTGGAGAGCGCTTTTCAGTAGGCTGCTGTTGAGACTTCTTGGAATATTGTCTTTGATTATATGTTCTATACTACTGCGTCTAAAAACTAAATTACTATTTGGCTTCTTGGAAAGGTTAAATATTGAGCAATTCTGAGTTGCAGCAATAGCCTCTAGGCGAGCAGACTTAGCCTTTAAATTTTTTAAAGTCGGATCTTTTCTGAGAGGATCTGGTGTGCCTTTACCGTAAAAATGAGTATTTTCCCCATCATAAACCATGTCACAACCTATATAAGCAATAGTTTTTGGTTTGAAGTACCCGAGAGCCCAATAACCTGCGGTAAATGCCATTGTGCCCCCAGAATAAACAAATCCTCCATACTTATTTTGTAAGGGGACATATTCCTCTGAACCAATTAGTTTTTGGTTTTTATTGCTATAGGGCCTTCTGTTTTTCGGAAAATCATCAGGAAATATACAATAATCCCAGTCATTCCTAATATTCCAAGCATTATTTATAACTACTAGATTCTCAAAAATCTCTCTCTTTAAACTTCTTGCTTCTAAAGCATCTGGCGCGCTTCCAACAATTATAATAAGCAAAGAAACACCTTTTAATCCTTATCTTTTTCTATTGACTCTCGAAAGCTTCTTAAATCTCCTAACAAGGTTTTTTTGGTCATGTGATCAGTTTTTTGAATTATTTCTCCTAGTATAGGCTTTATGGATTTCATAGCATGATTTCTTGCATCTATGCCACTTTGGCTAATTGAAATACGTTTTTTCCTTGCATCATTCCAGTCAGGGCGAACATGTATATACCCTTGTTTTTCAAGTTTATTCAACGTATTAGTCATGGCTCCTTTAGTAACATGAAAACTGCGTGCCAATTGTAAAGGAGTTTTTTCTGTTCTAGATCCTGAAAAATGGTTCAAAACAGAAAAAGTAGATATGTTTAAATCCTTAGGAAGAGCGTTGTCAAGTTTGTTTCGTGCTAATTGTTCAATAGTGGCTATCTCACTAAGCAGAATTAATAAGTTCATATCTTTATTGTTGAATTCCAGCATAAAAACACGTTATTGGTTGTTTGGCCATATTAGAATTTCAATAATAAAATAATTTTGGATCAATAAGCAATGCTATTTGACATCAAGAGGGTTAAAGAAAACAAAATTAGATTTAGAGAATCAAGGTCAGCGAACTTTCTTTTGAAGAGAGTATTCAGTGACATAGAGAAACGAATCTTAGAATTAACTGACACTTGGGAGTATGGCTTGATTGAAGGTTGCCGACGAAATGACTTAAAAGAGTTAAGCAAAAACGATAAAATAACAATATCCGAGTTTGAACACTTCCCCATTGAAAATAAAAGCGTAGATTTATATGTAAATTTAATGCAGATGCATTGGTCAAATGATCCATACAGTGATTTTTCTAAAAAGGTTAAACTCTTAAAACCTAAAGGCCAATTTTTGTGTTGTCTTTTTGGTGCAGAGACCCTTAATGAACTTAGAGACTCTTTCTCTAAAGCTGAGATAGAATTATTTGGAGTGACTAGCCCAAGAATTTCCCCATTACCTGAAATAAGAGATGTAGGTAATTTGGCCGCTAAGGTTGGACTAAATAACTGTGTAGTTGATAGAGACATTATCAAAGTTAGATATAAAAGAATTTTAGATTTGTTTTTGGATCTAAAAAAAATGGGGGAAACAAATGCCATTCTTGGGCGCCGTAGAGGTCTAACTACCAAGAAATTTATCCATAAGGTAGAAAAATTTTATTTTAAAAATTTTTCGGATACTAAATTTGAAGCGAGAGTTACATCTATAAGTGCGACTTTTGAATTGATTTTTTTGTATGGAAAAAAATAGGAGCAATAAACTGTGAAATTGATTTGATATTTTAAAGGTATAGCTTAGTTAAAGCTTATCGGAAGAAACAAAAATGAATATTAGACAGGCAAATATCCCAGAGGATCACCCAAAAATTCTAAAACCAAAAGTTGGTGTTATAATTGGTAATCTTGGCACACCGGATGCCACAGATTATTGGTCTATGAGGAGATACCTTAAAGAGTTTCTTTCCGATAGGAGAGTAATTGACTATTCACCCTGGGTATGGAAACCGATATTAAATTTAATTCTACTAAGAAGACCTTTCTCCTCGGGCGAGGCATATAAAGAGATTTGGAATACTGAGGAAAATGAAAGCCCACTTTTGACGATAACAAAGGCTCAAGCTCAAAAATTGAAAGTTAAGTTTAAAAAGGAGTATGGCGACGAAGTACTTGTAGATTTTTGTATGAGATATGGCAATCCATCCACAGAAAGTATACTAAAGAAGTTGGTATCTCAAGGATGCACAAAACTAATTTTTTTTCCGCTTTACCCTCAATACGCTGCACCTACGACAGCAACCGCCAACGATCAAATGTTCAAATCACTTATGAAGCTAAACTGGCAGCCATCTATAAGGACAGTGCCTCCATACTTTGACAACTATGATTTTATAAAGGCCGTTGCAACATCTATATCGGCTGCTTACAAGAAGTCAAAATTTAAGCCTCAACACTTAGTTGTATCTTATCATGGTGTTCCTGAAAGGTATTTAATGAATGGAGATCCTTATCATTGTCAATGCCAAAAAACGACTCGACTAATAAGGGAAAAGCTAAATTGGAGGGAAAATGAATTAACAACTGCTTTTCAGTCAAAATTCGGTCCAGAAAAGTGGGTGGGACCAGCCACAGCTGATCTTGTAGCAGATCTGGCTAAATCTGGGAAGGAAAGCATCGCTGTCATAGCTCCATCTTTCGCTTCTGATTGTGTTGAAACATTAGAGGAGATATGTGGTGAGATCTCAGAAAGTTTTATTGAAGCTGGTGGGAAAAACTTTTTGTATATCCCGTGTCTTAATGACGATAGAGCTCATATTGATATGTTTTTTAAAATTATAAAAAAAGAACTATTAGGCTGGATATAGCTTAATCTTCCTTTTGTATTTCCTTTCCTGTCTTCTGATTTACAACTTTTATCGATAGTTTACTCTTACCTCTGTCATCAATACCCATTAATTTTACTTTTACAGATTCTCCTTCATTCAAAACATCCTTTGGATGATTTACTCTCTCATCGGATATTTGGCTTACATGAACAAGACCATCTCGTTTCCCATAGAAGTTTACAAAAGCTCCAAAGTCCATCAATTTCACGATCTTACCTTCATAAATTTGTCCAACAATAGGATCTTCAACTATTTCTTTTATCATTTTCCTAGCGGTCTCCAGGCTTTCTGCATTTTGCGATGCTATTCTAACTATTCCGTCGTCATTTATATCAACCTTAGCACCTGAAACTTCAACTATCTCTTTTATCACTTTTCCTCCACTTCCTATCACCTCGCGAATCTTATCGCTTGGTACAGTTAAAGATTCGATTTTAGGTGCATATTTTGAAAAATCCGATGGAGCTGACAAAGATTTAGCCATTTCGTTTAATATATGTAAACGAGCTTCCTTTGCTTGATCTAGAGCTTTTTCCATAATTTGGGGGGTAATACCTGCGACTTTTATATCCATCTGCAAGGAAGTAATCCCTTTCTCTGTTCCAGCTACCTTGAAGTCCATATCTCCAAGATGGTCTTCATCTCCCAATATGTCTGTTAGAACTGCAAACCTTTTCCCTTCCAGTATGAGTCCCATAGCAACACCAGCTACAGGTGCCTTTAGTGGGACCCCCGCATCCATCATTGATAAAGATGAACCACAAACTGTTGCCATTGAAGAAGATCCATTGGATTCTGTTATTTCTGAAACAACTCTTACCGTATAAGGAAATTCCTCAGCCGAGGGTAACACAGCTTGTAATGCCCTCCAAGCAAGTTTTCCATGGCCTATTTCTCTACGACCAGGGCCAGCCATACGACCGCATTCTCCAACCGAGTAAGGTGGAAAGTTGTAGTGGAGCATAAAATTTAGCCTACCTTCTTTGTGTAAAGCATCAATAATCTGTTCAGAATCCCCAGATCCAAGTGTCGTAACAACTAGACCTTGGGTTTCACCTCTAGTGAATAGTGATGATCCGTGTGCTCTTGGTAACAAACGGGTTTCTGTTTCTATTGACCTAACGGTTGTTAAGTCTCTACCATCTATTCGAGTACCATTATCTAGAATATTAGTTCTAACAACCTCAGACTCTAATCTTTTTACGAGTTCATTTACTTCACTACCTTGATTTTCTTCATCTGAGAGGGAACCTTTTATTTTATCTACTGCTGCGGCTACTGAAGCTTGGCGCTCTCTTTTATCAGATATTTCAAAGGCTTTCTTTAGATCTTTTTCTCCTGCTTTAGATATCTTTTTGTATAATGTATCATCGATCTGATAATCAAAAGAAAATGGTTCGTTTGCAGCTTCTTTGGCCAAATCAATTATAATGTCAATAACGGATGCCATCTGTTCATGTCCAAATTTAACAGCCCCTAACATCTCTTTTTCTGATAGTTCATACGCTTCAGATTCTACCATCATTACCGCATCTTTTGTTCCTGCAACTACAAGATCAAGTCTTTGCTCACTACTTTCTTTTAAGTTATCCATATCATCTACCGAGGGATTGAGAACATAAGAGTCATTAACAAATCCTACCCTGGCCGCTCCAATTGGACCAAGAAAAGGAGCCCCTGATAGGGTTAATGCCGCGGAGGCGGCTATCATAGCGACTATATCGGGATCATTTTCCAAATCATGACTGAGAACTGTGCAAGTTACTTGTACTTCATTTTTAAATCCCTCAACAAATAAAGGTCGTATAGGCCTATCGATGAGACGGCTGGTCAAAGTTTCCTTCTCTGTAGGCCGAGCTTCTCTCTTGAAAAATCCCCCAGGAATTTTTCCTGCGGCATAGTACTTTTCTTGATAATTCACAGTAAGCGGAAAAAAATCTTGGTCAGCCTTTGATTCCTTTGAAAATACAACCGCTGCCATAACTACTGTTTCGCCATATGTCGCAATTACAGTCGAGTCTGCTTGTCTAGCAATCTTGCCAGTTGATAGCGTTAATTTATCGTGTCCCCACTCAATAGTCTTCTTTATTTCATTAAACATGTCTTGCCTTTGTTTTGGTATATTTCACGGACAAAAAGAAAGGAATACTTTATCTTCTAATTTCCAATCTTTTAATTAGTTCCTTATAGCGATTCTCATCTTTTTCTCGCACATAGTCTAAAAGTTTACGTCTCAAGGAAACCATTTTCAAAAGGCCTCTTCTAGAGTGATTATCTTTTTTATGAGTTTTGAAATGCTCTGTTAAATTGACAATTCTCTTAGTCAATATAGCCACCTGAACTTCGGGCGAGCCAGTGTCTCCCTCTTTAGTTGCGTAATCTTTAATTAAAGTTTTCTTGTCTTCTTGATTAATCGACATCTTTGCTCTCCATTGTTTGTTACCTACCAGGATGTCGTCCAGTTAGGTTTTATTTATAGTTTTTTTAGTGTGATTTTAAAAAAAAATAAAGAAAAAAATTATAATACTTATTTATTTCTAATATTCATCTTCAAGGATAAGTTTTAGGTGTTATACTTTCTCCTAACCTTTAAAACGCTCCCATATTTAAAAACAACCCCTGCTACCCGTTCTTTATACTTTGCGAAGAGTTCCTCACCTTCAACTAAAGAGAGAGTGACTGGGCATGTTATTGGTCGTCCATTTTCTAAATATTTAAAATCATCTAGACTACATTCTAAAATTTTTAGATTCGGCACACCGATTTCAATGGCCCTAATATGTGAGCCTACATCGTTGGTAGACTGATCTAACAAATCGGAAAGATCAATTGCTTCTTCAATCTTAAATGGACCATATTCCACGCGGTTCAATTGTTTTACGCACCCGAAGCACCCAAGAAAATCTCCAATGTCTCTTGCGACGCTTCTTACATAACCACCTTTACCACATTCGATTTGAACAAAAGAAGTCCCTTTTTCGTTATGCGACAGTAGTGAAAGTTCGCGAATTTTTATACTTCTTGCTTCAAGTCGAAAATCCTCATTGTCTTTAAAGCGCTTGTAAGCTCTTTTTCCCCTCACCTTTACAGCAGAGACCTTGGGAGGGATTTGAAACATTACCTCTGAGTAATATTCGAGGGCATCTAACACTTCATTTTTTTTGGGTACGTAGGATGAGGTTTTAAGAATTTTTCCAGAAATATCATCTGTGTCAGTTTTCAATCCATACAGAAAAATAGCTTGGTATTTCTTTTTCAACTTGAGAAGATATGGAATTGCCTTTGTGGCCTCCCCAATGGCTAAAGGTATTAATCCAGTAGCATCTGGATCCAATGTTCCAGCATGGCCAATTTTTGTTGGATTTAATTTTTTTTTAATTGCTCTTACGACATCAGCAGACGTAACTCCTGCTGGTTTATTAATTAATAGCCATCCATGAAATACGTTTTTTTGCACTGCAGCCTAACCTCCTTTAATAGCTTTGAAAATCTGGTTGGTCTTTTCTATTTGTTTAATAAGAGTGTCTTCTTTAAACCTTAAATCTGGTAAGTATTTCAAAGACAACTCCTTTCCAAGAGCATGTCTTATTGCATTTTTGTTTTTATCAAAAAAAGTAATTAGTTCGTGTGAATTAATTCTATTCAAGGGTAAAACATATACTGTTGCTATCTTAAGATCCGGGGTACAGCGCACTTCGCTGACAGATGCTGAATAGTTCTTTCCATTTTGATCATAAAAATTAGAATCAATTAGTATCTTAGAGATATTTCTTTTTACCAACTCTGAAACTCTTAGTTGTCTTTGAGAAGCCTCTTCTCCAGACCTACCTTTATTTTTCCTTTTTTGCATGTTACCTTCATCTGAGCTACGATTGGGACATAATTACTAGTAAAATTAAATTTGAGATTATTCAATTATTTGTTGAGAAAAATATGAAAAATCATTTTAAGGTTAGCGTTTTAGGGGCTTCAGGTCGCATGGGATCTCAAACAATTAGAAGAATTGCTGAATCCTCCCGTCTCGCCTTACATTATGTTGTGGAGCATAAAGGACACGATTGGATAGGAGAAGATTGTGGTGAAAAGCTGTTAGGTAAAGAGAATAATGTTCCAATAACGGATGATTTAAATTTGGCCCTAGAGGGTGCTGACGCAGTTATCGACTTTACTACACCAGACACCTCATTGGAGTGTTTAAAGATATGTGCACAAGTCAACACAGCGCATGTCATTGGCACAACGGGTTTTGGCGCGGTGCAAGAAAATGCGATTGTTGAGCATGCAAAAAAAGTTGTTGTTATTAAAGCTGGAAATATGAGCTTAGGAATAAACATATTAACTAGCTTGGTAGAGAGGGTTTCAGCTTCATTAGATCTAGATTTTGATGTAGAAATTTTGGAAATGCATCACCGGTATAAAGTTGATGCGCCATCTGGCACAGCTCTTATGCTGGGTGAAGCTGTGGCGAGAGGTAAAGGTAAAAACCTAAAAGAATTAAGAGTAGCGGCGCGTGATGGAATATCGGAGGGTCGTGAAGAAGGCTCAATCGGTTTTGCTTCTATGAGGGGTGGTGGTATCGTGGGCGAACATGAGGTTTCTTTCACATCCGGCGCAGAAAGAATATCTATTAAACATGAAGCTTTCTCTAGAGATCTCTTTGTAAATGGAGCTATAAAAGCAGTGTTATGGTCCAAAGAAAAAGAGCCTGAGCCTGGTCTTTATGATATGTTAGATGTTTTGGACTTGAGTTAATTCTCTATGAAACTGGCAAATAAAATTCTAGCTTTTTTACTTATTTTCGGTTTGCCATCGATCGTTTTAGGTCAAACCTTTACCAATTGTGGAGGCAATTTTAATACCTTTTTAAAGAAGGCAAAGAGCTATGCAACTGAAGTTGGAGTTAGTAGTGAAGTATTAGAAAAAACCATTAGACATACAAAATTTAATTCTACCGTTATCGAGCTCGATAGAAAACAAAGGAGTTTCAAATTGAGTTTTCTAGGATTTTCTAAAAGGGCAATTAATGACTATAGATTGGTAAACGGGAAAAAAAAATTTACAAAATACCAACCTGTTTTTGATAAAGCGTTCACTCTTTACGGAGTTCCTAAAGAAGTAATTACAGCTTTTTGGGCCATGGAAACTGATTTTGGGGCCGTTCAAGGAGATTTTAATACACTTAACTCTTTGGCTTCTCTGGCATTTGATTGTCGAAGACCTGAGCTATTTCAACCAGAATTTATCGCGGCAATGCAATTGATTGAGCGTGGTGACATTGATCATAATACAACAGGAGCTTGGGCAGGAGAAATAGGGCAAGTTCAGATGCTACCTAAGGATATTTTGGAATTTGGTATTGATGGTGATAAGGACGGCAAGATTTCTTTAAAGGAGACACCTGAAGACGCTATTTTAACAGCTGCCAATTTAATAAATAATATGGGTTGGGTAAAAGGGGTTCCTTGGCTAGAGGAAGTGGTTTTACCTAAAGAGTTTTACTGGGAATTGGCGGGATTTGGAAGGGAAAGGTCTTTAAAAGATTGGAGTGACTTGGGAGTCAATTTAAGAGCAGAGAAATTGGTTGCAGATCAAAGTCTTTATGCAACGCTTTTATTACCTCAGGGAAGGAAGGGGCCTGCATTTTTGGCTTTTAAAAATTTTGAAGTTTATTTAAAATGGAATAATAGCTTCATCTACACAGTGACGGCCGCTCACTTAGCAAAAAGGCTTGCCGGGGCAAAAAAGTATAAGCATGAAAGCCCCTCAGATATTTTAGATATTGAATCAATGATAAAGTTACAAAATATTCTCAGATCTAAAGGATATGATGTTGGGAAGGCAGATGGAATTTTAGGTGCAAAGAGTAGGCAGGCTGTAAGGTTGGTGCAGTTAGAATTAGGTCTTCCGGCAGACAGTTGGCCAACAAAAGAGCTTCTTAGAACGCTTCTTTTTAACTAGTTAAAGGCTTTGGACAAAATATTTGAAACCCGTATCCAAGAGTGCTTCAACAGCTTTTTTTTTATTCATAAAGACCAAACGATGGTTTTTCTCTAGTAATTTTGTCTTTCTGATAGTTGCGACGCATTTGTAAACATGGCAGATTTTGTGAGCCCAAATCTTATATTCGGGCATGTATGTGAAGCGTTGGAATACCCCATTTTTTTTAACTACTTTAATGCCCCAACCCGTTTCCTCTAATACCTCTCGATTTAGAGTCTGTATAAGAGACTCACCCTTAACAGAACCTCCTCCGGGTAACTGGACCTCAATATTATTTTCTGAGGTTATTTGTTCTGTTAAAAGTAGTTCTTTATCATGGAGGATAATACCATAGGCTCCAACCCTCCTTTGATATATTACTTTTCGATCAACCGTTTCACCAAATAATCTCAATACTATTTTCCGAAATGTTGTTGTTTTCGTATTTAATGTTACATATTCATAAATCAATACTAAATTAAATTAAAATTAAATGAAAAATAAGTTTGTAGACTCAATTTTATCTTTTCAGATCGCCAATGAAAATATTAGAGGTCGTTTTGCGCGCGTAGAGAAGGTGATTTCTGATACAGTAAAAAATCAAAATTTTCCTGAAGAAATCTGTGTAATATTGATCGAAGCGTTACTGCTAACAGTTTTAATAGGAGAGATGATTAAAATAAGATGGAGGCTCTCCTTGCAGATAAGAGGTAATGGTTCCATAAAATTATTGGCAACAGATTATTATGCTCCAAAGCTTGCGGGAAAGCCTGCAAATATAAGAGCATATGCAGATTATGAGAAAGACGTTCTTGATTTGAGTCTGAATACGGGGTTATTTGCAATTACCATTGACCAAGGAAAAAATATGGAGCCTTATCAGGGAATAACACCAATTGTGGACGGTAGTCTTAGTAAGTCAGCTGAGAATTATTTTTTTCAGTCGGAACAAATTAGAACTTTTTTTGACCTGAATATTGCTAAAAAGCACGGAGCAAAGAATGGAAGGAATTGGAGTGCTTCTGGGTTCATGTTGCAAGAACTGCCAGGCGAGCACAATAATAAGTTTATAGATGATAACAATTGGACGATATTAAAGGAAAAAATAATATTACAAACAAAAGATCATTTAAAGCATGAAGTGTTTGATCAGTATCGATTTTTAGACAACATTTTTCAAACCAGTAATTTAACCGTATTTAAAGAGACAAAACTAAAATTCGGATGCTCTTGTAAAAGAAAGACGCTACTTTACACCTTAGCTAAATACCCAAAAGATGAATTAGATGAAATGGTTGGTAATGAGGAAAATATTTCTGCAAACTGTCAGTTCTGTGGCAAAAAGTTTTATTTTTCACTTAAGGAAATTCTCGATCATCATGAAGATTGATTTTTCGCAAAAAGAAGAGTTTAGTGAAAAAATAAAGAGTGTAGTTCATCCGACTCACTATCACAGTAACTTTGCAAGAAAAACTGATACCACCTTTGACCTAAACCTAAAGAATAAAAAGAATGTAAATTTACACCCCGCTTCAGTGCTTGTCCCAATACAATATAAAAATTGCGTGTGGCAGGTAATCCTTACACGTCGTTCAATGAGCATGAAAAATCATTCAGGCCAAATTTCTTTTCCGGGAGGCAAGTTTGAGGAAGAAGATAAAAGTCTTGAAGCAACAGCTCTGCGAGAAGCTTGTGAGGAAATCGGTTTAAGCGCATCAAATGTGTGTCTATTAGGCTCTTTGCCGTCACATGAAACAGTAACTGGCTTCAGGATATTTCCATTCGTCGGAATTGTAACTGAATACGAAAATCATATTAATAGTTCAGCGGAAGTATCAGAGGTATTCAGTGTACCCCTTGAGTTTTTGCTCAATAAAAGGAGTTATTCAAAGCATACCGTGATTTGGGATAGAGAAAAAAGATCATATTTGGCAGCGCCT
This sequence comes from uncultured Alphaproteobacteria bacterium, assembly GCA_902584635.1. Taxonomy (GTDB): domain Bacteria; phylum Pseudomonadota; class Alphaproteobacteria; order Rhodobacterales; family Rhodobacteraceae; genus CACIJG01. The sequence goes on along the minus strand of CACIAQ010000036.1, from coordinate 3,830 downwards.
TATGGGCCATATTATATTTGGGGAGCAACTGCTAGAATTCTCTATAATTTTTCAGAAATCGTCTCGATGTAGAAGCCTCATATGGAAAAAGTTAATATAGCAAAGATTTTTGGTTCAGACGTAAAAGATATTATGCATCTGCTCAATTCATCAGGAAAGGAATGTTACATCGTTGGAGGAGCGGTAAGAGATATGTTGCTTGAACATAAGGATTTTAAAGATATTGACCTAACTACTCCTTTAAGAGTTGAGCAATTGAAATTAATTTTTGATCTAAATCAAATAAGGTTTGATGATAGAGCACTCAAATATGGCTCCTTGACAATTAGCACTAAGAAAAGAAGGCTGCAAATAACATCGTTTAGGAAAGATATTCAGACTTTTGGTAGGTCAGCTGATGTAGCTCATATCGAAAATATTGAAGAGGACGCAAAGCGACGAGATTTTACAATTAATGCTTTCTACTGTTCCTACAAGGGGGAAATAATTGATCCCTTGGGAAATATAAAAGATTTAAATAAAAAAAAATTAAAATTTATAGGTGATCCTGAAAAGAGAATAACAGAAGATTACTTGAGGATTTTAAGGTTTTTCCGTTTTATTGCAGTTTTAGATTTAAAAAATAAAAATATAGGTTCAAACTATTTACCGATAATAAAAAAGCATTTACATCGCCTTAGTGAATTGAGCTATGAGAGGGTGGCGATTGAAATAAGAAAAATACTTCTAGCCGGTTCTCCTGTTTTTGCTTTGAGTCTCATGAATAAAGTGGGTTTATATGAAAAGTTCTTAGGAGTTTATTCCCCAAAGTCAGTCCTTAGAATAGAAAAACTTGAGAGAAGGCTTCAATTAAAACCATCTTTAGTTAGAAGGCTATTAGCTCTTGAAATTCAAAACCCAAATCCCTTGATGTCAAAAAAAGAAAAAAAATACTTTAAGAATTTGAGTTATCTAATAGATTTTGAACATAATCCTGATTACTTAGGGTATAAACTAGGCGAAAAAGCTAGCTTGGATTTTCTTATAATAAAAGCAATAAAAAACGGGGTCAGTATAAAGACTAGGGATACAGATAAGATTAAAAAAGCATCAACAAGAATTTTTCCAATAAAATTTTCAGATTTGCAAACTTTAACAAAAGACCTAAACGCAACTAAAGAAAAAATGGATTTAATGGAGGATTTCTGGATAAGATCTGGGTTCAAAGCATCTAAAGGAAAATTGCTAGGTTTACTTGACTAAGCCCACTCAGCCGTCGGAGGTAAGCTCATCAATACAGCGTCTATATTGTGCCCTGTTTGCAAGCCAAACCTTGTACCTCTGTCATAAACTAAGTTAAATTCAGCATACAGACCTCTCTTTTGTTCTTGGACTTTCTTATCCGCTAGCGTCCACTCTCTTAAATAATGTTTTTCTACTATCGGTATATAAGCTTCAAGAAATGCCTCTCCAACATCTTTGGTGAATGAAAAATCTTTTTCCCAATCACCAGTGCACAGATCATCAAAAAATATCCCGCCTACACCTCTAGCGACTTTCCTATGCGGTATGAAGAAGTATTCATCTGCCCATTCCTTAAATTTTTCATAGTAATTTTTGTTGTGCAAATCACACTTATTCTTCAGGGTTTGATGAAAGAAAAAAGTGTCTTCGCCATTCTCGATTGATGGGTTTAAGTCGGTACCTCCCCCAAACCACCACGCATGAGGTGTCCAAAACATTCTCGTGTTAAGGTGAATTGCAGGCGTAAGGGGGTTTCTCATATGAGCAACAAGGCTTATTCCAGAAGCCCAAAATCTAGGATCGTCTTCAAGCTCTGGGATAGATTTTCTCGCTGTAATACTCTTTTGTGCTTCTGGTGCAAGGTTTCCATAAACAGCGGATACATTGACACCTACTTTTTCAAAAATTCGACCACCTTTAAGGGTTGCCATGACGCCCCCTCCGCCATCTCCATGGTCACCAGTTTCTCTGACTGTACTTTTTTTTTCAAATTTTTTTGGAGCAATATTATTGTTGGGAGCTAATTTTAAGTGATCTGTTTCCAATTTTTCAAATTCTTTGCAGATTTTATCCCTTAAATCCTTGAACCATTTCTCTGCTTGATCTTTTTGCTGCTGACCTACCATAATATTCCCAACATATTTTAAAACCTTAAAAGAATAATGCTATTTATAAGGTAGCATAGGAAGTTCCTTTGGATAAATGAAAATAAGACTAGATCAATACATTCTTGAATTAGGTTTGGCAAGGTCAAGAAATAGGGCCCAGGAACTTATAAAGGAGGGCGCGGTTTTACTAAATGAAGAAATTTGTAATAAGCCATCAAAAGAAATAATAAAAGGATCGAAAGTCGCTATAGTTGAAGAGCGCCAATGGGTAAGTCGTGGTGGAACAAAACTATTTCATGCGCTAAAAAATTTTGATATAAAAGTTAACCGGAAAACTGTCCTGGATGTTGGGTCTTCAACGGGGGGCTTCACTCAGGTTTTGCTACAGGAGGGGGCAGAAAAGATATTTGCAGTTGATGTTGGAACAAATCAGCTTCATTCAAGTTTAAGAAATATTTCTCGAATCTTGATTTTAGAACAAACTGACATCAGGGATATATCGGCTAGTTTGAAAGATTTTTTTGATTTAGTCGTTGTAGATGTCTCATTCATTTCTTTATTCAAAATAATTAAGGATATTGAAATTGTTGCCAAAAAAGGGGGGCATATTATTCTATTGTACAAACCCCAATTTGAAGCTGAGAGAAAAAATATTTCAAAAACCGGTTTGGTTAAAAAGGGAACTGATACACAAATGATGCTGAAAAACTTCTTGAACAGTTTAGACGAGACGAGCTTAAATTTCGTTAATAGCAAAAACGCACAAATAACAGGAAAAAAAGGAAACCAAGAAATTTTTGTCCACCTTAAAAGGATGTAATCGTTTAGGCTATTTTTCCTGAACTCATTCCTATTTGTCCTCTATGTAGCAAAAAATGATCCAAAATAATACATGCTATCATAGCCTCTCCTACAGGAACTGCCCTTATCCCAACGCAAGGATCATGCCGTCCCTTTGTTGAAACTTTAGTTGGTGATCCCTCCTTTGAGATAGAGTTCTTTTTACTCAAAATTGATGAAGTAGGTTTAACTGCAAATCTTGTAATAATATCTTGGCCAGACGTTATTCCACCTAAAATTCCTCCTGCATTATTGGATGTGAACAAGATTTTGTTTTCTTCAAAGAAAATCTCATCAGCGTTCTCTATGCCTTCAATTTCAGAAGCCTGCATGCCAATGCCTATTTCAACACCCTTTACAGCATTTATAGACATCAAACCGCTAGCAAGATCGGCATCCATCTTACCATATAGAGGAGCCCCTAATCCTGCAGGCACTCCCTTTACAACGATTTCTATCATCGCACCAACGGAATTACCATTCTTCCTTAAATCCTTTATATATTTTTCCCAATGAGAGACTATAGCTTGATCTGGGCACCAAAAATCATTTTCTCCAATGGTTTTTGCAGAAAAGTTATTTCTATCAATTCCCATTTTTCCAATGCGAACTAGATACCCTGTGATTTCTATTTCTGGAACCAAAGCTGCTAAAACTTTTCTAGCAACACCTCCAGCAGCGACCCTAGAAGCTGTTTCTCTGGCTGAAGATCTACCACCTCCTCTGTAGTCTCTTAATCCATATTTTAGATGATATGTAAGATCAGCATGTCCCGGCCTAAAGGTATTTGAAATTTCACTATAATCCTTTGATCTATGGTCCTGGTTTTTAATCAATAGTTGAATTGGAGTTCCTGTAGTTACTCCCTCAAACGTACCA
>CACIAQ010000035.1 GCA_902584635.1 uncultured Alphaproteobacteria bacterium | reverse complement strand
ATTAGACAAAGTAATATAAAATTTGATGAAAAAACAATCTTCTCTCAGATAATTCAGCAACTTGTTAACGAAGAATTGTTATCTCAAAAGATTGACAAAGAAAACCAACTTACATTACTGGCTATCGAACACGAAGAAAGAAGTGCAAAGGCAGCACAGATGGTTTCCAAAATACTAAAAAATTTTCCAAATGATGAACTAGTAGATTCTGCATATACAAATCTTACTAATGAATTTAAGGGATCTCTAGAGTATAACGCTTCGCACATACTCGTAAAAGATGAAGATAAGGCCAAGACCATTTTAAGAGACCTTGAGGGAGGAAAAGAGTTTGAAATTTTGGCAAAAGAGCACTCTATAGGTCCAACCGGAAACAATGGTGGGAACCTTAATTGGTTTGATCTGAGCACTATGGTACCTGAATTTTCAACTGCATTAATGGTTTTATCCGAAGGAGACATAAGTCAACCAGTAAAAACACAATTCGGCTGGCACCTAATAAGATTGAATAAAACTAGAGAAAAACAGGTTCCAAAGTTGGAAGAAGTAAGAATTCAATTAGTACAAACCCTAAGACAAAAGAAAATAAATGATTATTTGAGTTCCTTGACTGAAAACTCGAAAATTAATTTTTTAGGAAAAGATATAAATCCTAATGAAATTACTAATTTGCAGCTTCTAGAAAAGCTTGATGACTAAATTATACAAAGGATCTTTGAGCACTAAAAAATCTTTAACTATTACTGGCGTAGATTATGCTACTTGCTGTTCTGGAACAAAATATAGAAATAGAGATGATCTTTTACTGATAGTACTCGATCCCGGTAGTTATATATGTGGTTGTTTTACATTATCTACAATGCCCTCGTCACCTGTTATATGGTCAAAAAAAAATAATAAGAAAGCTAATAACAAAAAGCACAAAATCGTCTTATTTATAAACGCTGGAAATGCTAATGCTTTCACCGGTGAAGAGGGATTAATTGCTTGCAATGAAAAAGCCAAAGCGCTGTCGGATCTATTTAATTGTGATGAGAGAAATATTTTCCTAGCCTCAACAGGAGTAATAGGAGAAAAACTTCCATATAAAGAAATTATTAATCAATTTAATTATCTTAAAGACAATCTGTCTCATTATAATTTCGACGCAGCATCTAGCGCAATATTGACCACAGATCTAAAACCGAAAACTTACTCAAAAAAGTTTAAAGTTTTTAATAAATTATTTACTATCTCAGGTTTTTCAAAAGGCTCTGGAATGATATTTCCAAACATGGCAACGATGTTAGCCTTTATATTCACTGACTTTGCCATTGATAGAGATACACTTGCCTCCCTTACAAAAAGAGCTGTTGACGAAAGCTTCAATAGAATATCCGTTGACGGAGACACATCGACTTCTGATACTGTTTTTGTAAGCACAACCAATAAAAAAAATCTTAAGATCACAACAGAAAAAAGGTTAAAGGCTATAGATAAATTCTACTCAGAGCTAAGAAAGGCAATGGTTGATTTGGCAAAAAAAATTGTCATGGATGGAGAAGGTGCAAAAAAATTTATCGAGATAAGGGTTAAAAATTCAAAGAGCATCCAACGAGCTAAAAAAATCTGTTTTTCAATTGCAAACTCACTCCTCGTTAAAACTGCTATTGCTGGAGAGGATGCAAATTGGGGACGACTTGTAATGGCTATAGGAAAGACCCAGATTAATGTTCAAACTAAAAAAATTAAGATATACATACAGGGTATATTACTTTGTTTGAATGGTCGTGGTATTGATAACGTTGACGAGTTCGCTCTATCTAATTCCCTTAAAAACAAAAATATAAAAATTTTGATTGATTTAGCAGAGGGTAACGAGGAATTCACCTCATGGACGTCAGACCTTACCGAAGAATATATTAAGATAAATGCGGATTACAGGTCATGAATACGCGAGTGATTGCTTTACTCGGTTTAATCAATGAAAAAAATGAAGTCCTGATCTCTCTGAGGAAAAATAGACCTGACTATAGTGATTATTGGGAGTATCCAGGAGGGAAAGTTGAGTGGGGTGAAAATACAGATCAGGCATTAGTAAGAGAAATCAAAGAGGAATTAGATTTAGATATTTCCAGTAATTGTGTGGCTCCCCTAACGTTTACAGTAACTCATGATAAAATCAGTCAAACTATTCTTTTGCTACATGTCTGCAGAAAGTGGCAAGGAACTCCTGAGAGTCTCCTAGGTCAGAAAATAGAATGGGTTCGACCTATTAATTTAATTCAATATAAAATGCCTGAACCAAATTCTTTCTTGAACTCCATGCTACGAGATTGGGTATCAAACCCCTAAAAAGAAGCTTTTATGCGATAATAAGCAAACACGTATAATGCTAGAAGAATAAAGAAAGCTATGGTTGCTTTTGCAATATCGTTGTAAAAAATTAGTGCTAAAAAACTTGGTGCAATAAAAAGTGGCAAAATCAAAAAAGTTGAAAAAGAGTTCGCAAAATTAGAACTATTTTTAAAAAACTTAAACCTTCTAATTTTATCGAACACTAGCTGATGGAAATGCTCTCTGTCAGCAGTTGAAGCAGATTTCCTCTTGTAAACCCGTCTGTATATCGAGAATACAGTTTCTACAACTGGCCAGAAAAATATCAACAATATTGACCAAGCTGTTATTTCTGGATTTCTTACTAGTAAAAGAATTGCTATCCACGATAAGCAATGACCCTGAAAATAAGCTCCACCATCCCCTAAGAAAATTTTTCCCCAAGGAAAATTCAATAAGAATAAGCCTAAAGAGCTTAGAAAAAAAACCATACAAAGCAATACAATAAGTGTATCAGAGGTGATCCAAGCAATAACCGTTAGGAAAAAAGAAGTTGCTAAAGAGATGCCCAATGACAAACCGTTTAAGCCATCGATAAGATTAAAGGCATGAGCAACGCCTGTCGTTGCGAATATTGTAAATAGTATAGCCAAAGGTGAGAGTAGAAAAAGTTGGTCAACAAAAAAGACGTCAACTCTATTAAGCCAAGTTTGCAAGAGCACGATAGCTATGATCGACGAAATTGAAGCTCCAAGCAATCTATAAATCGGACTTATTTTAAAATATAAATCATCAAGTAGACCAAGAAAAAGTACAGGAATACCTGACAATATAATAAACCCAAGGTAATTACTCGAAAAATTATCAGAATTATACCATGCATAGACACATCCAAAAAATATTGCTACACCGCCAATTCTGGGCGTAGATCCAATATGACTAGTTTGAACTTCAAGCTGTCGTGGACCTCTTGACGAATATTGAAGATGAACTTTTCCCGAAATAACAATTAAAATTGATACCACTAGACTAGTGAACAAGGCGGTATCGTACCCCGATAGTAACCTTGTAACATCTTCGAGCTGCATATTTTTTTCCTAATCAAGAATATTTATAAATAATAGACATTTTTTAACCTATTTTTGCAAGAAATTGTTTGAGTTTACTGAAAATAAGTCCTGCGCTACAATCTCTTAATTTCAATTTATTTTGTGAGGTAAATATTGAGAATTCATCTTTTAGATGTTTTTAGAGGGGTATCAGTAGTGGCTATGTTGCTCTATCACTTTATGTGGGATTTGGGTTATTTTAAGTTTATCGATTTAGAGAAAGTGACTCAGGGGTTATCTCTATATTTTGCTCAATGCGTAGGGGCTAGTTTTATAATTATTTCTGGTATATCTTTCAAGGCATTAATTCTGAATGAAAAATTTAGAAAAAAATTTCTAAAACGCCTTAGCACTTTGGTGATTATCTGTTTTATTATAACTTCGGTTACTTTTTTTATAGATAATAACAGCTTCATATTTTTTGGGATACTACATTTCTTAGCGATCTGCTCTATAATTGGTTTTCTTCTCATTAAGTTAATTAATAAATATACACTTTTCATCCTATTTTTTGTCTCCTCTGTGTTAAGCGTTGCAAATGTGAATTATAGTTTGCCAGCTTATTTATCCTGGATAGGTTTTAATCAGGACGTGCCTAAAAGTAATGATTTCTACCCATTATTTCCTTGGGTAAGCTTTTATTTTTTTGGATTATGGGTCAGTGACCCCGTTAGAAAATATCTACTAAAATATAATGAAAAAAAATTTTACAAGCACTGTAGATCTAACTTCGTTTACAAAAGTCTACAATTTTTAGGGAGGAATTCTTTGCCTATCTATATTTTGCATCAGCCAATATTTTTTTCTTTATTATTAATATTTATTAGAATAAGCTCTTAAAAATTTTTTGAGATAGGTTTTGATGCACGTAGGGTTTATTTTAGATGGGAATGGCAGGTGGGCAGCAAATAAATCCTTACCAAGGTCTATTGGCCATAAAAGAGGTGCTGAAAATGTTGAGATTATTCTAAAGCAGTGTGGAGAGTTAGGGTTATCCTGTGTTACTATGTATGCCTTTTCGACGGAAAATTGGAGCAGACCTGTATTTGAGGTAAATGCGCTGATGAAGCTATTTCAATATTATTTAAAGAAGAAACTTACATCTTTATACCAAGCTAACATAAAAGTTATGATTATTGGAGACGTAAACCCATTTCCAAAAGTCATTAGGAATTACATAAAAAACTTGGAAGAGTTGACCAAAAATAATGACGGCATGGTATTGAACTTAGCTTTGAATTATGGTGGAAGAGCAGAGATTGTTAGAGCTACCAAGAAAATAGTCCAAGCTTTTTCAGAAGGTATTATCAATACCGAAAAAATAGATGAAAAACTTTTCTCAAGCTATCTTTACACTAATGGTCAGAATGATCCAGACTTGATAATTAGAACAGCTGGTGAAAAGAGGTTATCTAATTTCTTATTGTGGCAATCTGCATACAGTGAGCTTTATTTCGTCGAAAAAACCTGGCCTGACTTTACAAGAAATGACCTTTTAGATGCCTTGAAATATTTCAAGTCTAAAAAAAGAACATATGGATCAATAGAAACAAGTGAAAAATCTGTAGGTAATCAGGTGACTTGATTGTTTAAATTAGTTTTTTGGAAGTATTTCAACTTTCTTTTCTTTTTTTTGCTCGGAATAAATGCAATTTATGCCACAGAAAATAAAGTGTTTGAAAGTCCAACAGTGCTTAACAATTATGGCATGCCAGGAACCATTGATAACCCTACAGCGGAAGCTTTCCCTGAGGGACAATTCTCAGTTTCAACATCTGTGTTCGGAGGAACAATAAGAACCAACCTTTCTTTCCAAATATCGGATAGCCTAACAGCAAGCTTTAGATATTCAAGAATTCCAACTCTAGAAGGTGATTTCAAAGGATATACTTGGGATCGTAGTTTTGATGTTCATTATTTAGTTAAAAAGCAATCACATTTTTTCCCTTCCATAGCTATAGGTCTTAGAGACTTTATAGGGACAGGCTTGTATTCTGGTGAATATTTGGTCGCTACAAAAAATATAAGCTCCAGGCTAAAGATAACTGCGGGAATAGGCTGGGGTAGATTGTCAGGCAAAAATAACTTCTCAAATATTTTTGGTCAAACAAACCGTACTTCAAGATCAGGCGGATTTGGTGGCACTTTATCTATTAATCAATTTTTTTCAGGTAAGAATTCTCCGTTTTTTGGACTAGAATATAAACTCAATGAAAAAACACAGTTTGTCGCGGAATTTTCTTCGGATGATTATGACAAAGAGGCTTTATCTCCAAAAGGATTTGATAGGGAAAATGATCTAAATATAGGAATTAAATATCAACTAGCGCCTGATTTGTCTATTATGGGGAGCCTAATGCATGGAAATGCAATAGGTCTTAAAGGGATACTAGCAGTAAACCCAAGAAACTCTCCTCATATAAGCGGTATTGAGCCTGCTCCAATGCCATTAATGGATGAAAGCTCTGTAAGAAAAATACAATCCTATATGGATAAAGCTATTTTTGTTAGAAGTGCAGAACTACTCGCGCTAGATGGAATTACGTTACTTAACTTAGCAATAGAAGATGTGTCTATTAACGCCAAAATTGTAGATAGAAACTATCGAGATGTGTCTCAAATGGTTGGAAGAGTAGCCAGAATTATAGCTAAGACAACACCTCTAGATATAAAATTTATAACAATTGAAATGATCGATTATCAATCTGGATATTCTGTTTCTAAAGTAACAATAGAAAGAGAAAAATTAAGGGAATTTGAACTGGCATTTGATGGACCAATGAAATTTTGGGAGTACGTTAAAATAGAGAACTCTGAACCGGGCATGCACCCAAGTTCAAATCCATCAGATAGTCCACTTACCTGGTCTTTTTACCCCGATATTAATATAGTGTTATTCGATCCCCATTCACCTATCAACGGCAGCATCGGATGGGTAACAAATTTATCTTATAAAGTACGAAATTCATTAACAATTAATGGCTCTTTCAAACAGGCAATATTGACCGCACTAGATGATATTAAACGAGGTCCTAAATCTGGTCTTCCAAATGTAAGGTCAGATTTCATGTACTACTACCGGGATATTAGTACGCGGCCATACCTAGAAAGTTTAAGTATTGACCAATACTACAAACCCTCTAAGAATATTTTTAGTCAAATTAATATTGGCTATTTAGAAATGATGTATGCTGGAATACGAGCAGAAGCAATCTGGAAAGACGTGAAAAAACCCTATGGATTTGGGCTAGACATAACTGCAGTTAGAAAACGAGGCACTTTTGGTGACTTTTCTATTCTTGATAAAAACTATTCTACTTTCATCGGAACATTATATTATGACCCTTATAGTAATTGGAATGCCAAATTAGATGTAGGAAGATATCTAGCAGGTGATTTTGGCACGACGGTTTCATTATCAAAAACGTTTAACAACGGATGGGAAATTGGGGCTTTTGCAACTATAACTGATGTTGAGTTCTCAGCTTTTGGAGAGGGCTCTTTCGATAAAGGAATTATTCTTAAGGCACCACTGACATGGTTTACAGGTAAAAAATCACAGGCATATAGAGAAACTGTTATAAAACCAATTACTGGTGATGGAGGAGCAAGACTTGATTTAGAAAATGACAAATTTTTGTATAACAATGTTGCTAGATATGGTGAAAAGAGCTTTAAGGATAATTGGAAAAGAGTATTTCGATGATTAAAAAAACTTTTTTTGTCTTTTTTTTATTATGTTTATCTTGCAGCTCAGACGACATAATTCATTCCGAAAAAACTAATTTTTATAACATGTATAAAAACCTTATTGTAAAAGAACAAGGGGCTACTAAGTCTAACATTTCAAAAAAAGAAATTTCACATGATAGAAAGTGGCTCTCAGAATTTAAGCAACCAATAATATTACTATCTTCTTTAGATAATAGTAGCCAAGCAACGCTTGTGGCCTTAGGAAATTACAAAAATAAATTGACATGGGTTAGTTCGGATGGAATTAGCCTGAGTTTTGAAGATGGGATATTAATAGCAACCCGAGGTTACTCTCAGGATCTCATGGAGTCTGATCACGGTAATATTAAGAGCCTTTTTAATATTTCGTCTAAAAGTCGGAATAAAACTTATAGATATTTGAATGGCCAAAATCAGTACGATGAACTGAAATTTTCTTGTTCTATTTCAGTAAAAAAAAATATAATTTCTAAAATTTTAGACCTTAAGTTGAAAACAACTGAGCTAACAGAAATTTGTGAATCGAAAAATAGTGACCACACTAATCTTTATTATCTTCTTCCGGGCACCGAAATAATACTCAAGTCCAAGCAATGGATAAGTCAAAACAATGGATACATAACTTGCTACAATTACTATGCGTTTCAGAATAATCTATTTTGATAATGTCTCTTGTTGCGCTTTTGACACACTTTATATTGTGCAAAAATAAAAAAAGAAATTAGAAAAAATCTATTTTATATTTTCTAATTTTATTGTATAAAAAAGATAGCTAGCAATTCGTAGGAGTTAACTAATGCGTATTTTTAAAATTTTAGCAACAATTACTTTTGTTTTATCGCTGTCGGCCCCAACATTTGCACAGGGCTCATCAGCGGGTGCAAGTGGTAGTGCGGGAGCAGCCGGTTCAACTGCAGCAGCCTCAGGTGCAGCAACAGGAGCGGCAGCAGCTGTTTCAACAACAGTTGCGGTGGCAGCAGCAGCAGTAGCAGCGGTAGTAGTCGCTCTTTCAACTACAAGCTCAACAAGCGAGTAGTCGCGCTTTCAACTACAAGCTCAACAAGCGTCTGAAACATTAGTAAAAAATCTTAAGGGGACACAATATTTGTCCCCTTTTTATTTGTCCATTTTATCCTAATTAAAAATTGTTCTATTACTTTTCTGTTTCGCGCAAGAAAATTTAACCCTCTTTTAATTTTTATCTGTCGCTCTTTCCTAGAGACGAACCGAAATAACACTTTAGAAATATCGTCCTTGTTGTAGACAACCTCTGATATTCCTAATTTTGAAAGTTCTGCGTATGAAGGCTCTAACATCTTTGGCCCATGAATAACAACACATTTCTCTTGAATAGCCTCGAATGGATTTTTGCCAGTTTTAATTCTTTCAAAATCGAGTGAATTTCCAATAAATGCAATGTCAGCTTGGTTATAAAATGATCCCATTTCGCCAACTGTGGATACAAGCATTATGTCTGTATCCAACTCAGGAAATTCATCTTCTAATCTTCTAGTTACAAACTTAAAGGGGTATAAATGCAAATTTTTCTCTATCATTGCAACTGACTCCAAGCTCCTTGGTACGATTATCAGGATTAATTTTGGAATGATTTTTTTTGCTTTTATAAAGGCTTCCAGAATTTCAGTTTCTTCATCCTCATGAATGGAAGCGGCAATCCAGAGAAATTTTCCATTAGACCAAGACTTCAATTTCTCTATTAATTGGTAATCCTTTGCCATTAAAGATCCAGCGGCCTTAAAAGATCCACATACGGAGATTTTTTTTCTCGGTACGCCAAAGGATTGGAAGTGGTTTATCGACTCTTCATCCTGCAAGAAAATAGCGTCAAAACACTCAAGAATCTTAGCTAGAGCAGAAGAAAAGATTAGCCTATCACTTCTCTTTTTTTTATTCATACGAGAATTGAATAGAAGCATACTAATCCCGAAATTTTTTGCTTCAATAATTCTTATTGGCCATAAATCCAATTCTGATATAAGGCAAACAGAAGGTTTCCAGTGATTTAAAAACCTCCTGACCGACTTTATATTATCTATAGGCGCAAACTGATGGATCACATTTTTAGAAAGTGCCACTTTATCAAATGCAATAAATGAATGAAGAGTTGAGCTAGTAAATAGTACCGTTTTATTTTTATGGTGTTGAGCAAGAGTCTTTATGAATAATGTTAGGGAAAGTGTTTCTCCTAAACCTAGAGCGTGCACCCAGATAACTTCACCTTTAGGACGCTCTAGGTAACCATACCCTAATTTTTCAATGTACCTCTCATTATGCTCTTTTCCTTTGAATTTCCTATACAGTAGAATGATCGCCCATAAAGGGAAGTTTAAGTAGCAAAAAATTTTGTACATTAATAGCAATTTATTTTCTCTACTATTTGGCCAAAATTACTCAGTGGTTTTGGAGATACTAAACTTAATCGTTTCCATCCCAGGGTTATATTTCCACAAATCACCACTAGACCTATGATCATAGCCAAGTGAAACCTTCCAATAATTATTTATTGAATACTCTAGCTCTATACCTGATCGAAACATAAGCCACCCTCCTAAGTCTTCTTCACTATTTTTTAAATAAATTCCTGGGAAAAAATCAAAGTTAAAGTTGATCACATTATTCAAATTTACTTTTCTGATGAATCCTGAGCCGAACCAAACGCCTCCCTGATCAGTTATTGAAAAAGAGTAACCTGGTTGGATAGGTCCATACTTTCTGTTTAGAAAATGAGAATATTGTAATTCACGGCCAATGATTTTGTCTTGAAATTCAACCATTGAAAAGGTTATTTTTTCATAGGGTTCAGTAAAAACATTGGGAAAGCCATTCCTTATGGGATTTTCGGAAGACGTGATTGTTGCTATTGAAAATAAGATTGCATAAATGCCTCCCCACATTATAAACCCTCCAAAAGTCCTCCATTATAGCACTTTTCCATTTACAAGAACACTACCGTTTTCTTACAATGAAGGAAAGGAGAATTACCTTGAATAAACCTAATCTCTCTATAGTTATTCCAACTTATAATGAAAGAGATAATATTTCCAAAATACTTGAAAAGTTAGAAAGATCACTGAGAAATATCAAGTATGAGATAGTATTTGTTGATGATAATAGCCCTGATGGAACGAGTGAAGAGGTACAAGTTTTTATGAAGAAATCACAAAACGTAAAACTAATCCGTCGAGTGGGGAGGAGAGGTCTTTCAGGGGCAGTAATCGAGGGTATTTTTGCATCAAACGCTAGCCTTGTGGGTGTAATGGACTGTGACCTCCAACATGACGAGTCCAAGCTTCTAGAAATGTTAGGTCTATTTAAAAAAAACACTTCACTAGATCTTGTTATTGGAAGTAGGTTTACTGAAAATGGGGAAATCTCTTATGGTGCATTTTCAAAAGTTAGAGAAATAGCAAGTAAGTCTATAACTATTTTAATTAAAAAACTATTAAATATCAATTCCACTGATCCTTTATCTGGGTTCTTTATGGTTAAAAAAGATAGTTTCCTCGCACACTCTAAAAAGTTACAAACTCAGGGATTTAAAGTTCTAGCAGATTTTCTTGCTGTGTCGCGGCATAACATCGAGGTTAAAGAGATCGGCTATAAATTTAAAAATCGTGTTCTGGGTGAAAGCAAAATGAGTTTACTCACCGGATTAGAATTGATTAGCCTAGTTTTGTCTCAAATTTTTGGTGGAAAAGTTTCAATAAAGTTTATACTTTTTTGCATGGTTGGAGTTAGTGGAATTTTTGTTCAATTAGCTACAACCGGTCTTTTATTTTTCTTTGTTAACGGGTTTTCAACTTCACAAACGGTTGGAATACTTGTGGCGATGACTTCGAATTACTTTTTAAATAACTATATAACTTTTCAAGAGCATAAATTAAGGTCGATTGATTTATTACAAGGGTTATTTTCTTTTTACCTTATATGCTCTTTGGGTGCTTTTGCAAATATTGCAGTCGCTACCTACCTGTTCAGTCTATCATCAAACTGGTTAGTGTCGAGCTTTGTTGGAGCTGTTTTTGGGGCAGTCTGGAACTTTACTCTATCATCAAACATTACCTGGAAGTCTAAGTGAAATATGACTGCTCGCGAATATAGTCAAAATCACTATCTCATATTCTTACTTACTATTTTCATCTTTACAAAACTAGCAATTATAAAGCACACGCCCTTAATTAATGATGAAACCTATACGCTGACCATTGGCAGGTACTTTTCACTATCATATTTTGATCATCCTCCATTAATGACATGGATTTCATATTTATTCCACTTTTTTGAAGCTCGAGAAGCATACACCTTTAGAATACCCCATATTATATTTGGAACCCTAACAAGCTTTTTTTTATACAAAATCGGATCACTTATATATTCTAGGCAAACTGGTTTTATTGCTGCCATTCTATACTTTATATCTCCCTTTTTCTTTTTTTCTGGAGGGTTTTTTGTAGTTCCAGATAGTCTTTTAAATTTTTCAGTTGCAGGAGCAACTTACTTTGCGATAAAGATAATTTTTGGAAACGTAAATAAAAGCTATCTATGGTTTGTGCTAGGTCTGTCACTAGCGATAGCATTTTTGTCTAAGTATCAATCTTACGTTTTTGCTTTAACCCTATTTATAGCGTTTATAATTTGGAAGAAAGAAGCTTTTTTAGATCGAAACTTTTATATTTGTTTTATTATTTCGATTTGTGGACTTCTGCCTGTTATTATTTGGAATATAGAGAACAATTTTGATAGCTTTGATTTCCATAAAACGAGAAGTTCATTTATCTTCGATATTTTTCATGTTCTCAATTCTATATTTTTGCAATCTTTGCTTCTTCTACCAACAACAGCTATTTTAATCTGTATAAGTTTTGTAAATTATATAAATGTTCAAAAAAGAGAAGAAAGTTTTCTAATTTTCTTATCTTTTCCAACAATCTTTATATTCAACTTTTTTATGATGGCTTCCGAAAACAGCTTTGCTCACTGGTCTATGATGGGATGGATGCTACTTATTCCGATGGCTTCTAACACCCTACATTTATTCAAATCTTCATTAAAGAAATTTTTGATCCTTAAAGCCTTAAATGTTTTTCTAATTTTCTCTTTAATATTAGCGCTTTCCATACATGCACGAACAGGCTTTCTTACGAATAGTTATTCAAGACAGACTCCTGAGTGGGATAATACTAGAGAGCTTCTTAATTGGAAACATATAGCAGAAACAATTACTGATAACTTAAAAGAAACTGAACTAAAATCTATTGTAACCCTAAACTGGTATGACAGTGGGCAGTTAAGTGTAGCTTTAAATCATAAGTACAGCGTTGGAGTTATCGGACCGAATAACAATCACTTTAAATATATAAACTTAGATTCTGGAAAATCCTTTACACTTGTAGTTGTTCGTTTGTTAAATAATAAAAATCATGGGGATTTAACAGACTTAATGCAGTCACTTGGCTATAAAATCAATGAGTTAAATAATTTTCCTTTGTTGAGAGGAAACAAAAACTATGGGATTATTAGTTTGTTTTTTATAGAGAAGAACTAAAAAAATATGCAAGAATCTTATTATTTATCCAAATCTCTATTTCCCAAAAACCTCATTAGCAAACATTGGGATATTTATCCCCCAAACTTTCGGGAAGTCCTATTTGATAATGAAAAACTAAAGAACTTTCGATCCAATGAACTCAGTTTTAAGTTCAATGACTCACTTGAAAAAACTATTATGTCAAGAACAACTAGAGTGCTCAATAGATTGGAAAAAATTACCGGAATGAACTTTATAGAGAAAAATAAAGAAATATTTCTTGGAAATCCTAAAACTCTATACATTGGTTGTGAAGAGTATGATTACCATGATTTGTTTATCATATATTTTTTTCATACATTATTTCCTTATCTAAAGGAAAAAGGTAAGAAAAATAAATTTTTTGTTGCGGAAATAGGTGGTGGTTATGGAGGACTTATCCACAAAATAAAAGAAAACTTCCCTAATGCAGTTTGCTTACTATTTGACTTGCCAGAACAAAACTACATAGCAAATTTCTATCTAAAAAAATTATATCCAAAAGCGAAATTCGGTAACCTAGAGGCACTAATGAAAATTAAGAGAGTAAAGTCTTTTGAAAACCTTGCATTAGAAAAAAATGACCTTATAAAATTCGACTTCATAATATTGCCTGGATATTTAATTAATACCTTTGAAAGTGGTTTTATTGACATTTTTATAAATACAAGATCGTTTATGGAAATGAACATAAATACAGTGAACTTTTACTTTTCTCATATACATAGAATGATAATCGAAAATGGAATATTTTACTGTGTGAACCGGTATAAGAAAAAAACTTCGGGAGATGTAGTGAAATTTAAAGAGTTTCCATTTGACAAAAAATGGAAGTTTGAGATATCTCAACAAAGTTTTTTCCAGCCTAAAATTCATGAAGGTTTATTGCGAAGAATAAATACAGAAAACATTAAACTTAAAAGAATGCTATCTAAATTAAAACCATATGATATTGAGTTTTTGAAAAGCCTGATATAAGTATAAGTCGATGAATAAAAAATTAAAAACAATCTGTATTATTCCTGCTAGGGGTGGCTCTAAGGGACTACCAGGCAAGAATATGAAAATTTTTAATGGCAAACCACTAATAGCCTGGCCAATTTTAGCAGCATCTCAATGCGAAAAGATAGATCAGGTATTAGTAACCACTGATTCTAAAGAAATTGCTAAAAAGGCTGTGGTTTATGGCGCTACTGTACCCTCATTAAGACCCGCTAATCTCGCGCAAGATGATACAACAACAGAGGCCACTTTAAAACATGCCCTAAATGAGTTTGAAAAGATTAATAATATACGATTTGATTTATGTGTCTTTTTAACATGCACCGACATATTTAGAAGTGTTAATTGGATTACTTGCGCAATCGAAAGATTGGAAAATGATAGCACTCTGGACTCAGTTTTTGCTGCATCTCCAACTCATAAGAATTATTGGCAAAAAGATAATAATGGTAGGTTGAAGCGAGTCTTAAAAGAAATGAAGTTTTATTCAAGTAGGCAGGAGAAAAAACCAATATACAGAGAAGATACAGGTCTTGCATGTGTTTCCCGTGCATCTCTTTGGAGAGTTGGAAAAAGAATAGGGGATAGTGTAGAAATCATCATTAACGAAAACTTTGAGACATCAATTGATATTCACAATGAGTTTGACTTTTTCTTAGCAGAAAGAGCTCTTGAATACTTAAAAGAACACAACCCTGAAAATGTGAAAATTTTCTTATGACGGATAAGCAAAAACGTTTAACACCGCTAGTTTCAATAATAGTTAGAACTAAAAACGAAGAGCGATGGATTGATCATTGCCTTAGCGGCATTGAAACTCAGCAACTCAGTGATCATGAAATCATTTTAGTTGACAATGACTCCGAAGATAGATCGGTAAAGGTTGCCAGAAAATATACCGAAAAGATTATTAATGTAACGGAATTTTTCCCAGGGAAGGCTATTAATGAAGGTATAAGAGCCTCGCTAGGGAAATATATAGTTATAATATCTGGACATTGCATTCCCAAAAATAATTTTTGGCTTGAAAAATTAATAGAACCACTTGAGAATGACAGAACTGGTTTACTTGCTGGAGTTTATGGAAGGCAGGAACCATTATCTTCTTCTTCTCCACTAGATAAAAGAGATTTAACAGTAGTTTTTGGATTAGACGAACGCACTCAAAAAAAAGATAGTTTTTTTCATAATGCAAATAGTGCGTTGACTAGAAGTATGTGGGAAAAATTTCCATTTGACGAAAAAACAACAAATATTGAAGATCGTATGTGGGGTGCTGAAGTTATAAAAAATGGTTTCCATATCCATTATACTCCGCACGCTAGTGTTTACCACTATCATGGCATAAACCAAGGTGGTAAACTTGACAGAGCTGAGAAGATTGTAAATATAATAGAAAACTTAGAGGGGCCGGCTATTTCACTCTCAAAACTTATTGTAGACAAGTTAAATATAATAGGCTTAATCCCCATTAAAGGATCACCAACCACTTTTGATGGAAAGAATTTGTTAGTAGAAAGTATTGGGTATTTAAAGGAATGCAACCTTATCTCAGAAATCTATGTTTCAACTGACAGCTTAGAGACAGCAAAAATTGCCAAAAATAATGGTGGGCTAGCACCATTTATTAGACCAAATGAATTATCATCCGAAGATGTAGGGCTTCCGGAAGTTTTGAAGTATTCTGTAGAGGAAATTGAAAAAATTAGAAAAGTTGATTTAGTTGTTATCGTAGAGGAAAACTATCCATTTCGACCAAAGGGATTACCTGATAAACTGATTAATAATATAATTGAGGGTGGTTATGATACTGTTTGTGCCTCAATTATTGAGGAGAGAAGTATCTGGTTGGATACTCAAGAGACCATTAGTTCAATTGGAGATAACCTTATGGAGTCACGAAGTACAAAACCGGAAAAAATTCATATAAACTTGTTTGGGTTAGGTGCGGTTACATACGTAGACAACATCAGAAGCAAGAAGATTTTATCAAATAAAGTTGGTCTATCTTCAGTACCTGCCTACCCTTATTCATTCCAAATTAATAACAATTCTTAGTGATGGTTAAAACAAAATTAAAATTGGGAATACTAGGCTGTGGTCGTGTATGTGAGCATTATATAGAAAAGATACTTATAGCTGAGCGGGTTGGGGAGCTCTATGAGGTGGTGGCTTGTTGCGATGTTGACGAAAATAAATGCAAAAATGTTGCTAAGATTTTTTCTTGTAAAGCATTTAATGATATTAACGAATTCGTCGAATACAAAGACATGGAAGTTGTAGTTATATTGACAAAAAGTGGTCAGCATTATGAACATGCAAAGGTATGTTTGTCCAACCATTTAAATGTGATAGTAGAAAAACCTTTATCACTTAGGGTCGAACATGCAGAGGATCTCATTCGTGTTTCTGCCAAAACCGGTAAGTTTTGTGCTTCGATTTTTCAAAATAGACTAAACCCTGCAGTCGAAATAACTAAGAAGGCATTTGAAGGTAATAGGTTTGGGAAATTAGTGTCAGTTTCTGTCAGACTAAGATGGTGCAGATTGCAGGAATATTATAATGACGGTTGGCATGGTACTTGGGCGCAAGATGGAGGAGTTACTAACCAACAAGCTATTCATCATGTTGATGCTCTGACCTGGATCTGTGGAGGGGTCAAATCTGTTTCTGCAATATCAGCAAAGAGAGCCAATCAATTGCAAGCAGAAGATACTCTAGTCGCAGCCATTGAGTTGGAAAATGGAGGTTTAGCTACATTAGAATTAACAACAGCTGCACGACCAAAAGATATAGAGGCATCAATTACAATCACTGGAACTAATGGAGTTGTACAAATTGGAGGTGTGGCTCTCAATAAAATAGAACAATGGAATTTTACCGATGGATTAGATGATGAAAAAGAAATTAAGCATAGCTTTACCGAGGAAGTTGATAATGGTTATGGTATAAGCCATTATCGACAACTTAAAAAAATTTTTGATACCTTTCAGATAGGTAAAAGTTATAGGGTACCTTTTTTAGCAATTGAATGCCTTCATACTCTTAAACTGATTCACTCCATTTATGCAAGCATAGAATTGAATAGAAAAGTAGAATTATCTGAAAACTTAAGTAGCTCAAAATTAGGATTATAGAATGATACAGAATAAAGCACCTGGTAAAGACGTTTCAATTGAAGATATGAAGGAAAAATTTCCTTTGGTTGCAAAAAAAGATAGCACACATTTTTCTGCTTTTGAGGTAGAAGGGGTTTCATTCGGTAGCAAGTTGATCCCGGTAATGGCAGGTCCTAACATGGTAGAAAATGAGAGCCTTATTGTAGAGACAGCAATACAAGTTAAAAAAGCCGGGGCACATTTCTTGAGAGGTGGTGCTTTTAAGCCATTGAGTTTCCCATATCGATCTGAAAAATATACTGAAACACGTGAAGATGGCATTAAGTGGTTAGGTGTAGCTAAAAAAGAGAGTGGTTTGGGAATTATTACCGAAGTAATGGAAGAGAAATATCTTGATATGGTTTGTGATGTGGCAGACATTCTTCAAATAGGATCAAGAAATATGCAAAATTATCCTCTGATAACAGAAGCAGCAAAAACTAAAAAACCACTTATGATAAAAAGACATTATGGCGCTTCCCTAAGAGACTGGCTGGGCGCTGCAGAGTACGCCCTTTATGCCGGAAATAAGAAAGTAATATTATGCGAAAGAGGTGTCAGTGTTCCACATACTCATAAAGATTCTTCTAGATTTCTTTTGGACTTACAGGTGGTACCAGCCGCAAAAGAAATAACTCACCTACCAATTGCGGTTGATCCCTCTCATGCTACCTTTTGGAGACCTTGGGTTAAACCAATGGCTCTTGCAAGCATAGCAGCAGGTTGTGATAGTGTCATGTTGGAAGTCCATCCTGACCCTGAAAATTCTGCAGTAGACCCTTTACAACCTATTGACTTTGGCGCTTTTGGTAGTCTTATGGGAGAAATGAACCAAATTGCAACATGTATTGGAAGATCATTAAGGGATGAATGATGAATTAGCAAAACTTGTGGAAAATGATTTAAGCGTATTTTCGCTAGATTGGTTTAGTGTCATTTTAGGAACAAATCCTTCCGAAGGAGCTAGATCCCCATTGCTTTGGAATAAGGTCTACAAATGGGAGAAAAAGAATATTAAAATGGTGCCCTTAGATGTTAGACCGGAAAATATAAAAGCTGTATTTAGGTTATTGGAGTCCGACCCAAAGTGCCTTGGCGGCGCTATCGCTGTACCTTATAAGGAAACTATATTTAAGTTGATTGAAGACCAGTTGCCTGAAAACGTTAAACAGATTGGTGCCGTAAACTGTTTCTACAGACAAATAAAGGGTTCAAAAAATAAGTTTACTGGTACTAATACCGACGGCGAGGCGGCCTTGGACCCTATCTTTAATATTATAAATGATAGACCAATAACGGTTGCTGTTTTAGGTTTTGGGGGAGCAGGTAAAGCGATATTGAGTTTTTTACTCAAATACTCCCATAAGGAAAATAACTTTTATTTGTTCAATAGAACTCGGCCCTCCAAAATCGATGCTAATATAGAGTTTAATTTACTCACTGCAAAAAATTTGGAAGAAATAATTCCATATGTTGACTTACTTATTAATACTACTTCAGTTGGATCAAGTCTTTCCGAAAAACAAAGTCCCGTGCCAACAGAGCTGATTTGTAAGATTAAAAAATCAGCAATTGTTTATGATATAATTTATGAGCCGAAATACACTGAGCTTTTAGAAAGTGCAAATAAGCTTGGCTTAAAAATCATAAATGGTCTTAGAATGAATATAATCCAAGCAGTTTTAGCTTACGGATATACCAATGATACGGGTTTGTCTAAAGAGGATATTTTACATATCATGTCTGAATGAATCAGACTTTGGCAAGGTAAATTTTATATACTTTAATTATGTGCTTTCCCTTTACTATAGGGAATTCCTCCAAAAGAATTATTTTGTTAAATACCTTTCGTATTTTTTTGTGTATTGGAAATTGTTCGTCTTCGATAATGAGACTCTGTTTTGGCTTAATGCTTTTTTCATATCTCCAAATGTCAAATTGTGTCTCTCGGTCCGCCATAATCGCATCTGCCTCTAAATCGTTGGCATGAAAACTATATAGAGATGCTAATCGGTAATCCATAAAAATAACATCATCGACTCCATGTTTTCTCTTATTTTCTTCTATTTTATTTGTAACTTCATCCCAACCATAAAGTATAGCAGTTTCTCTATCAACTGGACCAAAAAAAAGTGCTAATGGATATATGGTGGAGTTAACATATAGCAATGAGAGAAAACAGAAGCCATAAATTGCCTGATAAAATATATGAGATTTCTTTTCAAATAAAATGGGGAGTAATGGAATGAACACTACAAAACCAATAATCGCCCAATAGTACAAAACATTAGTAAAGACATTCAAGAAAACACAAATAGCCAAAGTTGTAATTAAAACCCAGTAACAACTTCTTGAATATAGAAACTCATTGGTTTTCTCGAATTTTTTTGATCTACACTGAATTACTTTAAAGAATATCAGTGGAGATACAGACAAGATCACACCACCTGCGAAAGCAAATGTATCAGTAATAAACGATTGAAGTGAGAAGTCAAAGTCAAGTCTGGTATTGAAATGGAAGTTAACAGACGCAAAGTTATGATTAATGTTCCAGATAATTACTGGAAGCTGACAAAATATAACTATAATAAACGCCGCACATAAGTGAAATGGTAGCAAGATACTTCTCAATGATTTATTCCACAAGACAAAAAGAAGGACACCTAAACCATATAAAATTGCGTTATATTTTCCAAGACAAGATAAAGAGAAAAAAAATACCGATAGGTGCCAAAAAATAAATTTATTCTGATTTTGGGAATATGAGTGAAGAAACTTAAAAAAATAATAACTACTTAAATAAAGACATAAAATCATTACCGCATCAGGAAAAGATATAGTGAGGAAAATTCCATACAACGGTACCGAGCAAAAAATTACACTGCTCTTCAAAGGTTGCAAAAAATCGGTACTATAGTTTGAAAACTGTTTTACCCAATGCATATTGAAAAAAAACACAATCAGAAAACAAATAGAAGGCACTATCCTTATTTCAAAATATTTATCAACATATGCAAGGCCTAATATTCCTTGAACCCAAGATGATAGAGGTGGATGATCATAAAATGAGATATCTGGATTCTTTGACCATAGCCAATAGTAGGCTTCATCCGGAAGCAATGCTCCATTCCACAAAAATAATATTTTTGTGGAAATTAGTAAAAAAAGTAAAGAGTAATAAAACTGAGTATCA
>CACIAQ010000034.1 GCA_902584635.1 uncultured Alphaproteobacteria bacterium | reverse complement strand
ATGCCAATCGTTTACCCACATCTTGACCAAAAAACTTCTGTAGCACCCGTATTCCAAGCAGTTCAGAAGCCTTAGCAGTACTTTCTGTTGGTTCGATACCAAGACAAGGAATGCCTTTTGCCACAAAGTTTTTCAACAGATAGCCATCGTTAGAGGCTATCTCAATGACATGGCTATTTGGGGTTAGACCGAGTTCATCGATAATCCGTTCGGCGTATATTGAAGCATGTTCTAGCCAACTGCTCGAGGTGCTTGAAAAATACGCATATCCAGCATTGAAAAGTTCATCAGCTCGCGCGTAATCGTAGGTCTGGACCAGCCAGCAATTTTCACATACTTTTACCTTAAGGGGGTAATGTTTTTCGGGATGCAACAATTCATCTTCAGAGAGATAGGCGTTCGATGGAGGAGCAAAGCCAAGGTCAAGTAATGTTGCCTTAAGTTTTGTAGAGCAGTGACGACAATTCATAGGCATTTTATCCCAGTAAATTTTGAGTCGAGTAAAGGGTGAGATAGGTCGCGCTCTGATACTTCAGTAGCTATTTCTGGCCACGAAATTGATAACTGCGCATCGTTAAAGCGTAGTCCGCCCTCGGCTTGAGGGACGTAAACTTCTGTATGCAGGTAAAGTAGTTCGCAGTCGTCTGTCAATGTCTGGAAACCATGCGCAAAGCCTTCAGGAATGATCATTGCATGGCCATTTGATGCTGACAGCCTTTCTGCATGCCATTGCATGAAGGTAGGAGAATTGTAACGCAAATCGACAGCTACATCCCAAATTTCTCCTCGAATACAGCTAACCAACTTCATCTCTGAATGTGGTGAATTTTGGTAGTGCAAACCGCGAACAGCACCACGCGAACGAGTATATGTTTGATTTATTTGTGCTATGGGCTTAATCCATCCAGCTACAGCTAATTCTTCTGAACAAAATATACGGGACAGAAAGCCGCGACTGTCGCTACGGTGATCTCGCTTAATTAGTTTAAGATCAGGCAGAGGCAATTCGTTAATAGTAAATCGGTTCAAGTCATTACCTCATATATATCAATATTGTTATTCCAGATTTCACAAGGGTTGAAGCTTCTTTGCTTTGTTAGGTACCAATTCTTAGTTTAATAAAAAAAGCATTCTAGAGGTACGCAGGCCTGAAAAACTAGGACGTCTTTATCCTCCAAAAATTTACTGTCAGGAGATGAAATTATCATTTCCAAGTTTTCCATGGAGCTTGACCGCTAACCCATAATTCCTCAAGCTTAATTTTATCCCTTAGTGTATCCATCGGTTGCCAAAAGCCTCGATGTTCAAAGGCCATTATTTCTCTCATAATAGCGAGCTCATGAAGAGGCGTGCTTTCCCAAGTAGTTTGATCATTATCGATCAGCTTCAATACTTTTGGAGATAATACGAAGAAGCCACCATTAATCATTCCACCATCACCACGAGGCTTCTCTGTAAAACCAGTTACTTGGCCATTGGAACTACATTGTATGGATCCATAACGACCCGGAGGTTGCACAGAGGTAACTGTTGCAAGCTTACCGTGCTGCCTATGAAATTTAATGGATTGGGAAATATTTACATCACTAACCCCATCACCATAAGTGAAACAGAACGATTCTTCGTTCTGTATATACTGGGAAACGCGTTTTAGTCGCCCACCCGTCATAGTACCCTCACCAGTGTCTACTAGTGTTATTCGCCAAGGCTCAGCATTTTGCACGTGTACCTCAACGCTATTATTAACAAGGTTAAATGTAACGTCTGACATATGCAGAAAGTAATTTGAAAAATATTCCTTAATGATATATCCCTTGTATCCACAACAAATTACAAAGTCATTGATGCCATGTTTAGAGTACATCTTCATGATATGCCAAAGTATTGGCTTGCCGCCAATCTCTATCATTGGCTTCGGTTTTAAATGAGTCTCTTCTGATATGCGTGTTCCAAAACCACCAGCGAGTATGACGACCTTCATAAATTTTCCTTCAGTAAACATTTTAATATTAACGACACAAATTCGAAAGGTCTACTCTCCCGCTCATAGCTTTATTTCCCTACCCTTCTGACAATATTTTTATGAGGGATACAAATTTATCCCATCGAAAGTTATGTTATTCTTCATGCGAAACGCTATTTAATTTGAGTCCGGCATTAGATTTTGTTGCCATTCCTTGTATATAAAGAATGCGTCCTTATTTTGTGGTGCGCAACATTTGTTATTAATTAAAATGATGTCTGAGCCTCGGTCAAACATAAAAATTTTTACATCAAATTTCTCAAGTATTATAGTATCCAAGATACCATTCAACAAAACGTTGGATACCTTCTTGGACTGTGGTATTAGGTTTATAATTGAATTGCTCGGCCAAGTCATCTACTTCAGCATAGGTGTCGGGGACGTCACCTGGTTGTAATGGTAAAAGATCTTTGTTGGCAGTTTTCCCTAAGGCTTTTTCTATGGCGGCAATGTAATCCATTAATTTTACGGGCCTGCTATTTCCGATATTATAAACACGCCAAGGCGCCAGGCTAGTACCAGGATCTGGTAATTTACTATCCCAAAGTGGGTTGGCTGAAGCAGGGCGGTCTAGAGTACGAATAACACCCTCTACAATATCATCGACATAAGTGAAATCACGTCGGTGCTTTCCGTAATTGAATACTTGTATTGGATCCCCAGCAATAATAGCTTTTGTGAATTTAAACAATGCCATATCTGGCCGACCCCATGGGCCATACACAGTAAAAAAGCGCAATCCTGTAGTGGGAAGGCCATATAAGTGGCTGTAGGTATGTGCCATTAGTTCATTTGTCTTTTTGCTTGCAGCATAAAGGCTTAATGGATGGTCAACATTCTGATGTATCGAAAATGGCATCGCTGTGTTTGCGCCATAAACACTGGAGCTGCTAGCGTAAACCAAATGTTCGACGCCATAATTACGGCAACCCTCCAATATGTGTGCAAATCCAACAATATTGCTATCAATGTAGACTAACGGATTTTCAATGGAGTAACGCACACCGGCTTGTGCTGCAAGGTTGACCACACGTTGCGGTTTATGTTTGTTGAAAACCTCCTCGATAGCCCTTCTATCAGCAATGTCAATGCGAAAGTGCGAATAATTTGGGTGTTTTGAAAATTGGTCTAAACGAGCTTGTTTGATTTCTGGATCGTAGTAATCATTATGATTATCAATGCCTATTACATTGTCGCCACGCTCTAGCAAGCGAATAGTCAGGGCAGAGCCTATAAATCCAGCGGAGCCTGTGATCAGGTATTTAAAATTCAATTCTTTAACCTCATAAGCGCCACAACGATGCACCGGAAGACTTTATTGCTTCTGGAGAATAAATAGATTTGATATCGATAAAAACACCGCCGGATTTTAATTTATCCAATACTTTAATCTCATTATAAGCAAGGTATTCTGCATGGGGTACTGCGGCTACTATTGCGTCAACATTTCGAGGTAATTCTTTCCATTTATTGAGTGTTATACCATATTCGCGCTTAGCATCCTCTGATTTAGCAATAGGATCATGCACATATACATTACAACCGTAGTCTTGCAACTCACTCACCATATCAGCCACCTTGCTGTTACGTAGGTCAGCACAGTTTTCTTTAAAAGTAATACCCAGCACAATTATGTTTGCATCCTTTATGCTGGTATCGTTTTCAATCATCCGCTTTATTGTTTGCTGGGCAATATAGGTGGCCATGCCATCGTTAATACGACGCCCTGCTAGAGTGATTTCGGGATGATAACCGAGCATTCCTGCCTTATAAGTTAGATAATATGGATCCACTCCTATGCAGTGCCCGCCGACCAACCCAGGGCGAAAAGGCAAGAAATTCCACTTTGTACTAGCAGCTTCCAGTACTTCTAAAGTGTCAATATCCAACAGCTTGAAAATCATCGCTAACTCATTGATTAAGGCGATATTTAGGTCACGCTGAATGTTTTCAATTACCTTTGATGCTTCAGCAACTTTAATACTTCTAGCCTTATAAACTCCTGCAACGATTATACTTTCGTATAAATCCACTAATTCTTTTGCAGTTGCCTCGGTATCACCTGAGACCACTTTGGTAATTTTGGTAACAGTTCTTTCCTTGTCACCAGGATTAATTCTTTCAGGACTGTAACCAACCCAAAAATCTTCTTTCCACTTTAGACAAGAGTGTTCTTCTAGAACGGGAATGCAAACTTCCTCAGTTGCTCCAGGAAAAACAGTAGATTCATAAACAATTATAGCACCCCGTTTCATATGCTTTCCAACTATTCTGCTACTTTCAATCAGCGCCGT
Organism: uncultured Alphaproteobacteria bacterium; assembly: GCA_902584635.1. Taxonomy (GTDB): domain Bacteria; phylum Pseudomonadota; class Alphaproteobacteria; order Rhodobacterales; family Rhodobacteraceae; genus CACIJG01. The sequence continues at coordinate 17,839 of CACIAQ010000034.1, read as the reverse complement.
TAAGTCGGGCTGATTGGATGAAGTTATAGGTGTTGGCACCGCGATAATGATAAAGTCAGCCTCTTGGAGCACCTCTGGGTTGGAATGAAATTGTAGAAGAGTTGCAGTCCTTATGTCTTCCGCTGTTATCTCACCAGTAACGTCAATTTGGCGTCGATATCTCTCCACCTTTTCAACTGATAAATCAAACCCGATTGTCTGCATTTTTTTACCAAATTCAATGGCAAGGGGGAGACCGACATAGCCTAAGCCGATGATTGCAATTTTGGATTGTTTATTTGAAGAAGTAGAAATCGGAACCATATTACAGACAGTTTCTTTCTTTGAGAAGCATATGCTCTTTTAACGTATGACCAGATTGGTGCACTCTATAGCTGAACCAGCAATCCGCGCTAGTTGCATAGCCAAAATCCGTCATTTACTAGCTCTCTGTTTATATAGAAAAATGTTAGCTTCAATAAACCCATCTACCGATCCACAATCAAAACGTCTTCCCTTAAGCTCTACTGTATCAACTAATCCAGATCGAGCATGCGAATCGATGGCATCCGCTAGTTGAATTTCACCGTATTTTCCTATACTGAGTCCTCTCAAGGTTTCAAAGATATCGGGCGTCAGCACATACCGCCCGATAGATGCGAGGTTTGATGGCGCTTCAGTAGAAGCTGGTTTTTCGATGAGACCCTCAATACCTATACCGGATTCACTAGGCGCTACTATACCGTATTTTGAAATATCGGCCTCAGCGACTTCCATTATTAACAACTGAGACTTACCGGTTTTTTCAAACTCCGAGACAAGATCCGCAGTAACACCAGGTTCGTAGTCTGTTAGAAAATCATCAGCCAGCAAAACGGCAAAGGGTTCACCACCAACCGCACGTTCGGCACATAATATTGCGTGTCCGAGGCCAAGTGGTTCAGGTTGTCGTACAAAAATGCATTGGACACCTTCAGGGATAATGTTTTGAACCATATCTGCTTGATTATTTTTGCCCTTGGCACGCAGCATGTTTTCCAATTCTTTGTTCGCGTCAAAGTGATCTTCTATTGCCCGCTTGCTGCGACCAGTGACAAAAATAAGAGTATCTATACCAGCAGCAATCGCCTCTTCAACGGCGTATTGGATTAAAGGTTTATCAACAATTGGCATCAATTCTTTTGGCATCGCCTTGGTCGCGGGCAGGAAGCGTGTGCCAAAACCAGCAACTGGGAAGACGGCTTTTCTAATTTTTATCATGTATCAAATATGCTCCTAGCATCATAATATTACATTCGCTGAACTACTAGATATTTTAAACCTATAGGCGAGTCATTTGTTTTATAGCCTATTAAACCTTCATAAAGCAAAGCATCTGACCATGTTGCTAGAATACTCCCAACTACATAGATTAGAAAACTCAAAATTTTTCCTTTACGAAAGATAGTAAACTCCCACCAACAAATTTCTCTCCTCGAATTCCTGCATTTTTAGCAGCCATTATATCGCTACATCTATCCCCGATCAGAAAACATTCGTTTTTGTCATATTGATTGAGAGAAAAGATTGCCTCAATCATTCCAGGATTAGGCTTTCTCCAGTTGCAATCCTTTGAATATTCCGGAACAGTCGCATCTACATGATGCGGACAATAGAGATAACCATTTATTTCTATTCCTTTTTTTTTGAACTGATCATCCATATGTGTATGCAGAATTTGAATATCGGTCTCCTTATAAAAACCACGAGCTACACCAGATTGATTTGTAATTATGAAAATATCATATTCTTTAGATTGAACATATTGTAATGCGAGGAATACGTCTTTTACAAATTCAAGTTCTTCAATTTTGGCAACATAATCATAGTCAACATTTATAACTCCATCTCGATCGAAAAATGCTGCTTTCGTATTTCTGGATAAAACTTGAATATTTCTTTTCTGATAAGGTTTAGATGTACAACATTGTATGCTGTTTAAATTCTTATTATTCCTTTGATAACGCACTGGATTGCAACTACGAGAACATTTAAACACTATACGTCATCGTTAAAATTCAAACTTTCTAATTTTAAAAAACTTAGAATTAGCGATAATACTCACTAATTCAAAAGATGTTGATATTTTTCAAGGAATTTTCTTCCTACTCGAGATGCGCTGCCATAACTGAAATGTCCTGGCCTCAACATTGACTTAAATCTCTCTTGGCGTAGTTCATCTGATTTATCAACTTCACAAGAGCTAAAAACTCTAGAAAACATCTCAATGGTCAAATCAAGAATATCTTCTTGTGTATTTTTTTCTAATGAAATCCCATATTTTTCGAAATCCTCATTCAAATTTATTGATGAAACTTTTGACTTAAAAATTTCGTTGAACGTTAGCAGCCGCCTGGACTTATTGCTTCTATAAAGCATTGGAATACATATATCATTTACACCAACAGACATTACGCTCAGCGGTGCTAGACCAACTCGAGCAGCAGGAACACCAAACACATTAGCCATGTGTATAGCACCAGAGTTTGAACCAAGAAAAAATTTGCATTTTGCTGATAAGTACAAATCCATCCAATCTTGTTTTTGATCACTAAGCGCATAATCGATCAGTCCTGGTATAATTGGCGCTTGTTCCATTGTTGAATCTCCCATACGTATACACCAACCACCTTTTGAAACTATGAATTCAATGGCTCCTTGAAACTGAGTTATCGACATATTTCGGTGCTTATGCAGGTGTTCATCGTAAACGGAATATCCACCTTCGCGCGCATGAATACAAACATACCATGCTCCTTTTGGAACTCCCATTTCAGCTAAAATTTCATCGCCGCGCTCAATATCAAATTGTTCAAGTTTCAATAATGGAGGACGATTACCCCATTCACTATATATTCTGTAACAATCTGCGGTTCCGTTAGAAGAGACATACCGTTTTAAGTTAACTCTTGTCCATGGGTGATGTTGAAATGGCCTGAGCAACAATACTGATATTCTATTTTCGACAACAAAAAAGTAATTTGACCAGTATCTTATTGCAGCGCGGTTCGCTGATTTATCTTTAGGCGCTAACATAATCAATCTAGATATCGATTGTGAAGTTAATAATTGTTCCTTAAGAAAGCAATCAGGTTCCTGCATTAAATGACCAATTCTATTTGTATGTATGGCTGGAAACTTCACTTGAAGTGCCCAAAAGATAGCTGCAAAAGGGGTATAGGCTGTAACTGCCAGTGGCTTTAAAATCTCTTTTAACATTGTCAGAGAAATTGCAGTTGAAAAAAAGTATTTAATTGCAATAGTGAATTCTTTTTTTGTGAATTTGGCAACCATTGTCACATCAGCTACCTAGATATGTATCCTTTACAAGATCAAGCCACAAAAACTTTAAACTTTATGCATTTCCTGCTAACTTACGAAAACTAGGACTGCACTTAATAAGTTCTTCATATGTACCTTTGGCGACTATTCGTCCATTATCAAGTTGGATGATAGTATCGCAGTGCTTTATCGTACTGAGCCGGTGGGCAATAATTAAGATTGCGATGTTGCGATCAAGTGCCGTGATACTATTAATCACGGATTGTTCTGTAGCGCTATCAAGGGCACTCGTTGCTTCGTCTAAAACCAGTACCTTTGCTTGCTTGTATAAAGCTCTGGCAATACCAATGCGTTGGCGCTGGCCTCCACTCAATTGGAGGCCTCGCTCTCCTACAAGAGCTTTATATCCCATTGGTCTACTCTCTATAAAATCTGCAATTTGTGCTTGCCGTGCTACTGAAGCTACACGATCCATATCGATGGATTCATATGGTACCCCAAGAGCAATGTTTTCAGCCAAAGTAGTGTCTGCTAAAAAAATACTTTGTGGGACATGCGCAATGATTTTTTGCCAAGAAGATAGCCTGCTCCCTAACAGTGGTTGATGATCTACTAAAAATTTTCCAGACGACGGCTGCAAAAGTCCCATTAAAATGTCAAGCAAAGTGCTTTTTCCACTGCCAGTACTACCCACAAATCCAATGCTTGTACCTCTGCTAATACTGAGGTTTAAGCCATTGATAATCCAAGGCCCATCGCTAGAATAACGAAACCGGACATCTACAAATTGAATTGAATTCCGAAATTCCAGTGGCTCCACAGATGCATCAAACATCTCTTTGGGCAAAGGTTGGTTTAGCAAGTTGATAATGTCGTTCAATGGGGCATGATTACCGGCAATATTAGCCCAACTACTGTAAATTTGCTGCATTGCGGGGAGCAGACGTTGTGCACTTAGGGCAAGTGCTCCAAGTAGTGGCAAAGCCGTATCTACGCCCCCAGGCTGGAGACAAATATAATAGGCAAAAGCAGCTATTATAATCATTCCGAGAGCCTCTAACCCGTAGCGCGGACTCACAGAGTAGAAATGATTGTTGCCCGATGCTCTTCGTAATATGATATCTGCTCGGCGATAAATCTCACTATAGAATGCCTGTGTCCCATCTAATAGTACATCACGTATTCCACCGATGCCTTCTTGCGAAGCCTTGACTATTTGAGTTTGCTCTCTTGCTATATGACTGCTATTTTCTTTTATCTTTTTTCGAAATATCCAAGTGATCAATGCATATGAAAGACCTAGACCGAAAAAAGAAACCAAAGCAGCTACCGGCGATATAATTATCACAGTAAGCGTAATTGAGATTGTCAATATGGTAGAACTTGCTAAGTTTAAGATTGGAAGTAAAGTTGAAAAAATTGCAAGCGTAACCTTATTTGATAAACCACTAATTACCTCACTGCTATTGCGATGCATATGTACTAAGTATGGCTGATAAAGAGTACGGCGATATATCTCAAACGAAAGATCTGATCCACTTGCACACGCGACCCGAGTGCTCCACCATAATAATAGGACCCTTATTGCTCCGGCTACCAGAGCAGATAAAGCGAATATGACTGTCATAGGCAGCACTATTTGATCTGCATTAGTAATGCCCAAGACTAAAAATAAATTAGATAAAGCTGGATACTCAAAAACCCTTTCGGGTGCGGTTAGCGCACCTAAAAATGGAAGAACAACACCTAGGCTAACTACTTCTGCGAGAGCACTTATACACATTAATCCAAAAGTAAGCAGCAATTCAAATCGTCTGCGGGTTCTCAGGTGTTTCCAAAGGTTTAAAATTAGACTAGGTAAATTTTTTAAATCGTATGTGAGCATTTGTCGACCTAGTTAGTTATACTATTGATTACATAATACAATTAAAAACACTTTTTCTATTTGTGTTTTTATAATATGGAATTAAAACGTGTATTCGTGTCAACTTGAGAACACTATAGTTAAAAATTGTTAAAAAAATACCGTTGGTTAGCTCTCGAAATCTTAAGTGAGCAAGCGTCAAAAATATAGGCTATTTGAACACCTGTATTGCTTCTAACATAGTTTCGCAAGAGAGTGGAGTGTTACCGCGGCGAGATACTTGAATACTCGCGGCAATGGACCCAAGAAAACACGAAAGTTCTAAGTTTTTTGTTAAGGTATAAGCCAGAGTGCTAATAGACAAAAGAGAGTCTCCTGCGCCGCTACTGTCAACTTCAAATGTCAGCTCAGCAGGCAACCGATCGATGTAATAGCCATCATCTTTTTCTTTAAACAATAGCAATCCCTCTTTTCCAAGAGTTAAAACCAAATTTTGAGCCGAAATTTTTTGTGCTAAAGTTTCTCCTATAAAGGATAAACCACTGGTGTAGTCCTGCAATGCAGACCTGGCTTCGTGCTCAGTTGGTGTTACCAAATCAACATTGCGATATTTTCCTAATGTGCCAATTTGAGATGAGCTTTGGCTATCTGCTGAAATTATCACATTATTTTCTTTCGCTAATTTTATTATTTTTTCTATGAATGAACCATAAAGAAAGCCATAGTTGAAGTCTGATAAAATGATGAAATCTAGATTTTTAATTCTTTTCTGAATTAAGATAATTATTTTTTCTTCAAGTTCCTTATCAATTCTGTGATAAGATAAAGCACTCGCTCTAAAGATATTTCGATTATTCCATACGTAACGAGTTTTACGAATAGTCTGACGCGTTTCATCAACAAAGATTTTAGGGCTGACCCCTAATAACTCTATCTGTTTTTCTGCTTTGGTGCCTAAAGGATCACAACCAACGACAGTCATAAATTCTATATTCGACCCTAGTCCTGAACAGTGAGCAGCAACAATTCCTGCTCCACCAACAAATTGACGCTGAGTTTTAGTTTCGTATACAATGTTTTTATCTTCTTGAGACATACCTAAGGGTGAGCAGTCTATATATCGATCAAAAATTAGGTCACCAACAACAATCCCATTTAGATTTTTAAAATTTGAAATACAATTTGATAGATCTTGGCGTTTGATTTTATGTCTTTCTCTATATGATTTAGCGTAATTTTTGTTTCGATATTTAGCTTCATTTACTGTAACTTTGACTTCCAAAGGTTCATTTACGGACATGAAAAGCAGCTTGGCACCAATTTCGGCTATGGTTTCTGCTTCATCGTTTACTCGATTTGCGAACTCATTACCTTTAAGAACATAAACAGGCCTAACGTCATATATTAACTCATTAACATTGGTACACTTTATGATCTCATCAATGAAACTTAAAGATTCTAAATCATTCATCCGAGTGTTATAGTCTAGTCTCAACGTTTGTTGGCTACATAATTCATCAAATAATCCAACAACCAAATAATCTGAAATTCTTTTCGCGTATTTTAATAGTCGAATATGGCCGACATGTAAAATGTCGAACTTACCGTAAACTAGTAATTTTTTCAAAGCTTTGTCTTTTACCTTTTCTTTTCTCTCCAACTTCCGGTGATATTTTTCCGCTAATCAATTGAGTTGGATCCAAAGAAATTTTTATGCCGAGTTTAATAGGGGTCATAGACTACTAAATCACAATTTTTTCCTTTGCGCCTCATCAAATGCATAAGTAGATACGCCTTAATTAGAATAAAACACAGTTTTCTTTTTGGCAAAAGAACTTGAAAATTCTAGTGGTAGAACCCAAAAGAACATATAAATCGATGTACTGAGAATATTTTTTTTTAAAAAATAGTACTGCTACATGTTTAATTTTTTCATACCACCATAGAGAGAAGCTGTTCTTAATTTTTATCTTTATAAAGCTAAACATATAAAACTATTCTAAAATATACAGATAATATATAGACACAAAAAAATTAAACTAAAAATCCCCCAAAATTATCTATGAGAAAAACATTAAACGTAACTTAAATTTATAATAGGTCTCAACGATTTGCCCTCAGAAAGATCATCTAGTGCGTTGTTGATATTTGAAAGACTGTATTCGTTTCCCAACAGAAAGTGCAGATATTTTCTATATTTTAATTTTTCGAGCCTCGAAGCGATTTTTTCCGGATCAGAAGACCCACCCCAACTGCCAAAAATTTTTTTACCTTTAATTAATTCGTGAGGATCTAACCTAATTTTGTCTCCTGTGGGTGGATGTGATGCAAACAAAATTATTCCTGAATTTTTTATCAAATCAAAGCCTTTCTCAATAAGAAGTGTTCTCCCCGAAGCTTCATAACAAAGGTCAAAGGAAGGCTTTAGGGATTTATCGTTTGGGTCTGTTGTAAGTTTCCCAAGAGCACCTAAGCTTTTTGCAAGCTTAAGCTTTTTAATGTTGGGTTCAATAATACTTACATTAGTGATACCAAGCAATAGAAGTGTTACTAAAATACTTAGCCCAATTCCTCCTAGCCCTATAATCAAAACTCTATCTTCAGAACCAGGCTGCGTTTCATTCAAAACCATTCCAGCCCCTGTGGGAAGAGCACAGCCCAATAATACCGACGTCTTATCACACATACTTTTTGGTTTTAAAAAAACACGATTTTCTGAAACAACAGCATGGGTGGCGAAAGTAACTGCCTTACCAGAGTTAATTTTTTCGCCAGTTTTACTATTTAAATAATGAGCAGGTTTTGCATCTATGCCATTTGTTGGAAGCCATCCTACAACAACGGTATTACCTAACTGAACAGTTTTGACCTCAGGGCCAATTTGTTGAACGATTCCAACGCCCTCATGTCCTAACATATGAGGAAGCCATTTATCTTTGCCTCTTCCTCCATTAACCTCCATTAATTGGCTTCTACAAACACCTGAGTAAAGGTATTTTACAAGTACTTGACCTCGTGATAATTTTGGTATGATTAGCTCTTCTATGACTAGCGGTTTGCCAATGGTCCTGAGCACTGCAGCCTTTATTATATTACTTTCTGACATTAATTTCTAATTGTTATATCTGATTAAGAAAATTTAAGTAAGTTTAGACGGTTTAGACCTAAAATCACTTTGCCCTTTCAAGCATCCTAGCTAATATATCTTCTTCTAAAACTTATGTTTAATGGTCTAAAGCTAACATTTCAAGATCTTCAGGTTAGTTACAGAATGAATTCAATTCTAGAAACAGAGCATTTTATTCAATCAGTTCATTGCAGTACGTTAATTATAATCTCACCACTTCTAGGTGTGAAGTTCCACCTAAGATCATTGATGATATTCGTATAACAATAAAATTTCTCAATGTTTTTATGTAATTAACTCCCATTTTTTGAAACTTAATAAATTTTTAATACGAATTCTTTATCAATTTCCTTCCAATTGTTCGCGTTACCTAATTTGAACTGGACAGTACTGGTATAATCATTGCTTTTTCAAATAAATCTCGTGGTAATAAAGGCGTCATATCTTCATTAGCTCACACATTTTACTTACGGTATAACTCGTGCATCCGAGGGATGATTTCATTTTCAAAAAAAAGGCTCGGATATTTTTCTCAACGCATACCTAGCGTGTTTTGATAGATAGAGGTTATATTCACATTTTTGCGTCATTTTTTATTAAAAAGGTCCGCTAAACCATGCTCCTGGGACATCATGGTGTTTCTGTTTTCTGATGATTGGTTTATGAAGTTTGGTTTTGCCAAAAATTTCGAGAACTTTATTAATTATGTCGTCAGCGTCATTATAAAAGTTTTTAGTCAATTGGTAACTAGTTGGTTCAGGCATATTGGGCATTCCAATTTTAGCGATAGCCTCAATCGACTTATGGTCTAACTCCTCTATAATAGAGCATATTATTTCACTCGAAACAGATATACTAGATGCGCCAGGATCTATGCAGAGAATTCTTCTCGTTTTCTTTACAGAATTTTTTACAGTATCAATATCAAGTGGCTTAATGGTACGAATATCGATTACTTCACAAGAAATATTAAAATCACTTAAAAGATACGAAGCGGCATCCAAAGCTTCTCCTACTAAATATGAACTTGTAACTAAAGTGATGTCTGAGCCTAACCCAACTATATTAGACTTGCCGATATCAATTGAAAAGCTGTCGTTATAAACATTGGACTTAGAATTATGTAACCACCTATGTTCCAAAAAAATCACTGGATTGGGATCAAAAATTGACGCTGTAAGTAATCCTTTGGCATCACTTGCGTTACTAGGGCTTACAACTTTTAAGCCTGGTATATGAGCAAACCATGCCTGTAAGTTTTGAGAGTGTGTAGGCCCTTGTCCCCAGCCTCTTCCTAAAATCAGGCGAATTGTTATTGGAATAGGGGTATTCCCGCCAAACATATAATGCCATTTAGCAGCAGAGTTAACTAACTGATCCATAGCTAAAAGAAAAAAATCCAATCTTTGATGAGTCATAATAGACTTGAAGCCTAACATAGCCGCACCTACTCCAACCCCAGTAATCGCATTCTCAGAGCATGGAATATCAAAGACGCGATCTGAGCCATAAGTCTGCTCTAAATCTACCGTGGTGCCAAATACCGCCTTCGGATCCGTTACCCCTAAACCGTAACACAAAACTTTTGGATCAAGTTCCATTGCTTGGTAAATTCCTTGATTGATTGCTTGAGCAAAGGTTATCTCTGATGATTTAGTCATATCGTTGAAAACTCACCAGTAAACACCTCGCTGGTATCTGGAAAAGGAGATTTTTCTGCGAAGTCAAATGCTTCATTTATTTCTGCGTTAATACTCTCTTTAATATTTGCAATATCATTTTGAGTTAACCCTAACTTATTCGCCAGATTATGGATAGGATCTCTATCTTTCCATAATTTAATTTCTTCTTCATTGCGGTAGTTGAGATCATCATCAAAATTTGGACCGCAATGTTCCCGAAAGCGATATGTATCACACTCAATGAAGCTAGGTTTGCTAGTTGTTCTAATTTTATTAACTATTGGATCTAGATTTTCTAGTAATCCAATTGTATCGTTTCCATCCATCTTAAGGGCATTAACGCCCATTGACTGAGCTACTTTGAAAATTTCCCTTTCTTTAGGTTGACGGCATGAAAGAGAACTATAGACCGAATAAAGGTTATTTTCGCAGACGAATAGTATCGGCAATTCTCGCACTGCTGCAAAGTTTAGAGATTCGTAAAAAACGCCTTCTTCTGTAGCGCCATCACCAAAATAAATTACTGAAATTCTGTCTGAACCCATCAATTTTAAACCCATGGCTAGTCCTACACCAATTGGTATGCTATTACCTACGATTGCTGAAGTACCCATAAATCCAACCGATTTGTCAATTAGGTGCATTGAGCCGCCTTTTCCAGAGGAACAACCTGTTGATTTCCCATATATTTCGGCAATCATCCTCGGGATAGATCCTTTTTTCGCTATGTAATGTGCATGTCCTCTATGGGTACTAACAACTAAGTCCTTTTCATTCAAAAAAGATGAAAGCACACTAGGCACAGCCTCCTGACCAACAGACAAATGAGTTGGGCATCTCATTTTTCCATCACTATAAGAATCTGCGATCCTTTCCTCAATCATTCTGATTTTTAACATAAGATGAAGTATTGAGATAAGATCTGAATTCAATCGATTTTTGTTCATGGAATAAACCAATAGTAATCCCCTGAATAATGATTTTCAGAAAAAAATTTTTTCCACTTATTAACAGACATTATGGTTTTGGCAGTCAAGTTCCAAGCCAACATACGTTCCTTCTCTTTATCATTTCGGTATGCATCAACTGTGATGAAAGACGCTCCTTTAGAAACTCTTTCAATTTCTTTAAGTGCTCTCGCGCATTCATCTATTTCTAAATTATGAATTGTATTTATAGAAATAACTAAGTCGAATGACCCACTTTCAAACGGAAGGCTCTTTGCATTGGCTACTTGTAAAAACGGCTTTACTTGAGGCATGCTATTTTCAATTGCATAATCTGAGATATCGATGCCAGTTAATTTCACTCCTGGGATCAATTTTAAAAAGTCATATAACATGAAACCTTTTGCGCAACCAATATCTAAAATTTTACTATCAGGATTTAATCCAAAATATTGCTGAAAGTCTGCTACAACTTGAGTCCAGAACTTTTCATTATAGTTAAAGCCGCCATATCCATGGCGTCTGTCTCCATCAAAAAACTCTTTGCCAAATTCACGAGCAATCAAACGATCAGCTTCTGTCTTTTTCTGTGCTCGCGAAGATGTGTCCCTGTTAGCTTTTGGATAATTAGCTAATAGATCTATTTCTCTACCCAATGTCACAGTGTTAATCCTCTCATGGTTTTTATTGTGTGGTATTGATCACAGTCCACAAGCATCCGACACTCGTAACTTTCCTTAATATCATATATAGCGTCGATCACCATCTTTTTGGGCGTAAATTCGGTATCAAGTAATTTTTTTGAAGATTGGCGGTAAGAACGCGGATCGTTGGACCCTTCTACTTCTATTTCACAGGGAATAATTCCCTGAACCATATGTGCGATATCCATTATTGAAATATTTTCAAAACCTGCGTTGTACGCACCCGATTCTAGATTTACGGAGTTTTGCACGAAATGTTGGTAGACTTCCACCATATCATCAATATGGATATTAGGTCTCGTTTGATTGCCACCAAAGACTTTTATTTTACCGGTATCTAGAGCTTGAAACGTCAAGATGTTTACTGCAACATCGAGGCGCATTCTTGGTGACATACCACATACCGTTGCTGGACGTATACTATGGACTTTAATCTTATCCGCATAACTATGCACTACACGCTCAGCCACCATTTTGGTTTTATTGTATGCAGATATAGGCACCAAAGTTAGGTCTTCAGTTACCTGATTCTCGTCTTTAACTCCATAAACACTTCCGGAACTAGCATAAATAAACTGAGTAACTTTACCTCCACGCACCGCAAGGTCAATCAAATTCTGTGTTGCAAGAACATTCACTTCCCAAGATAATACTTGATCAAGATCGACTGCTGGATCATTTGCGATGTTAGCCAAATGAATAATCTTTTCAACATCTTGTAAATCTTGTACGTTTATTTGACGAGTATCTTTTTTAATGATTTCTAAATTCTTATGACACTCTAAATTTTTTCCAAACCACTGTGTATCAATTACACGAACCTGATGACGATCTGCTAAAAGTTGAGGGACTAACTTAGACCCTACATAACCGCAGCCACCTGTTACCAATATAATTTTAGACATTTTTAAATCCTCACGTTTTATGAACATAGTCCCACGTCTCAGTCATCAATTCAGAGTAATAATTTTTAATCCAACCTATCGTTTCATTTAGACCATCGTTTAAAGACACCTTTGGCTCCCAATGCAATTTTTCTTTCAACTTTTTCGATGAAAGCATATACGACGCGTCTTTTCCCAATCTTTCCTGTGTTTGAATTGTAATTTGTTCTAATGATAAATCGAATTGTAGAGCAATTTTTTCAATCAAATCTTTGATAGAAATTAATTGTGATGGTGATATATGATAGGTCTCACCCAATAACCCCTTTTCACATATTTTAATCGTTGCATCAACCATATCATCAACGTGAAGAAATGAGCGTCTGGAGGAGCCTTCACCATGCAACGACATTTTCTTTCCTGACATACAGGAAAGAATAGCTTTTGGGATTACTCGGTACAGCTGCTGACCAGGCCCATAAACATTAGCTGAGCGGGTAAAAACCACGGGAAAATTAAAACCCTTAAAAAATGTTTTTAAATGCATGTCACATGCCGCTCTAGATGCAGCATAAGGTGTACTTGGGTCAAATGGAGTAGCTTCTTCAATCCAATCTGAAGTAGAGCCATAGACCTCCGGTGTAGTTACATGCACGTATTTCGCTAATTTATCCAAAGACATCAGGATTTGATGTAATTTGATCTGGGATATTAGATTTGTTTGATACCAATCTAAAGGGGCATCCCAACTTTCCGCTACCATTCCTTGAGCAGCAAAATTTACAACATATTTAGGTTTAAAAGCACGAACAGTTTGTTCTAATTTTGTAACATCGTGCAAGTTTATCTGTGAAAATTTATAAGCGGATTTACGTAACTGGTCCCATGTTTGAGGTAAGAAGTAGTTGCGGGGCTGACTAGATCGACTGATACCAAGCACATTGTAACCCAGAAAACTTGCTCGTGAAGCAAAGTGTGATCCTGAAAAGGAATTTGATCCTATTACTAACAACTTGCTAGACATTTAACTTTCTCACAAATCTTGTTGAATTTCATGCTGATTAACCCATCACTAAACTTATTCCTAGTATTTAAAATAAAGTTGTTATCGATGAATTGCGCTTCAATCAGGCCTTCAGGGGTTCCTATGTCAATTAAAAATCCAGCATGTCTAAAGATTTTAATATTGCCGATATAGTGAGGTATTAAATCAGTAGATATGTCCATGATTTCGGGGTTTTTTTGTAGGAAATTAAAAACCTCTGGATCAAAAATATACACAGCTGCATTTGCAATGGTTGAATTGGGTTTTTGCACTTTTTCTTGAAACTCTATAACTATCTCCTCTTCATTCGTCACAACTACCCCACATTGTTCCGGGTGTTGCGTTGGGAATACAGCCATTGTGATAGGTTGAAGGTGCGAATTGTGAAAATTAAACAAAGTATCAAGATCTATGTTCGTGTAATTATCTGCATGCGCAACAAGAACAGAAGTATCTATCAACTTAGACCCCGAAATCCATCTCAAAGTACCAGCCGTACCCAGTAAATTCTTTTCAAAATAACAGTTTAAAGATACAGGACCATCATAAGCTGAGACAAAACTTTGCACTATTTCTGAAAGCCAATGTGTATTTATATCAGCAGAATTTATACCAGAGACTTGAAGTTTTGATAACCAACTACTCAATAATGGTTCAGAATTTACAGGCATTAAACATTTGGGCCAGCTTTGCGTAAATGGCTGCAAGCGCGACCCTAAACCTGCACACAGCAAAATTGCATGCCTATCTTCCATGCAAATCCACCCCAGAAAGTAAATCCACTATTGCAACCAACCAAGTGTGATGAACCATTTCAACAAAGTTATAAAGATCTGAATTCACGTAAAAGTTGAGATCTCCATAGCTCCGTAGCGGGTTTTTTGGTGAAAACCCAGAAAAGGTGATTAATTTAAGATCATTCTCAATACAGAACCTTGCAGCATTAAGAATATTTTCAGACGTGCCACTGCTGCTAATCAATATCACAATATCGCTTGAATCTGCATAAGCCGAAAGCGCTTCTCTACACCAATTCGAGTATCCATAATCATTTGAAAAGCAAGTCAGTAAATCCGGCTCATTGAAGTTAATGCTTCGAATTTTACAATTTTTCGTAAAGTCTACTGATAGATGGCTAGATATAGCAGCTGATCCTCCATTTCCAATGAAGATTAATTTCCCCCCCAAAAGACCATGTTTAGTAATTAAATTGGCGGCTTCCATTAGATTTTTGGGATCTACTTCCATCAATTTTTCAGAAAACCGCTGAAAATAATTCCTGAATTCAAATGCCATACTTATTCCTTTTCAATTCTCAAAAAGCTACTCATCTAACACTAAAAAAACAGCCCTTACTCTGGGTTCTCAATATCTAGCGTAGAAATTGACTTCCCAGCTAAATCATAACTTATCAAAAATTTTATTGACGAGCATAGACGTCTTCATATCTAACTATATCGTCTTCGCCCAAATAATTCCCAATTTGAACTTCAATTAGAACCATCGGTGTGCTTCCTGGGTTCTCCAATCGGTGTTTAGCCCCTAGAGGAACAAAAGTAGACGAGCCTTCACCAACAAACTTAACTTCACTATTAATTGTTACCCGCGCTGTGCCCTGAACGACAATCCAATGCTCAGATCGGTGATTATGGCTTTGAAGGCTCAGAGCCTGCCCGGGATTGACAAGAATACGCTTCACTTGAAATTTTTCGTCGATTATCAAACTTTCAAACCAGCCCCATGGCCTATGATCTTTAGGATAAGTCGTTGCTTGTTCGACCTTATAAGACTTGAGCAAATCGACGACTTTTCCGACCTCCTGCGACCTATTTTTATTTGCAACTAATACCGCATCAGCCATTGATATAGCGATAATGCTATCAAGTCCCAAACCGACAATCTTCTGATTAGGGCTTTCCGTACGAATTAAACTATCAACACAATCAATCGAATATGCCCCTTTTGAAACCGCATTACCATTGAGGTCCTTATCACTTTCGGACCAAACAGCTTCCCAACCACCAAGATCCGTCCATTTTGAAGAATAGGGGACCACTATCAGGTTTTGCAATTTTTCCATTATGCAGTAATCTATGCTTGTATTTTCAAGACTTGCCCACGGTCCTGGATCTAGGCGTAAAAACCCAAGATCAGGTTTTGACTTACTCACTGCATCTGAAGTCAGCGAAAGAGTTTCCGGCGCAAGTTTTTCAAACGCACTTATCATATCGTTTGCTCTGAACAAAAAGATACCAGCATTCCAGAGGCAATTACCATTGGAAATCATTTGCACCGCGCGTTCACGCGTAGGCTTTTCATGAAATCTCTTTACTCTGCAGACGCCATCAGAATTAGGTGTAATATCTGAGAGTTCTAGGTAACCGTATCCTGTTTCTGGACGATTGGGCATAGGTCCAAAAGTAACGATTTCACCTCCCGAAGCGGGCTTCAGGCCCATTTTAATGGCCGCATGAAAATCAAAAACATTGTCAATCATATGATCCGCCGGGCAGACTAACAATATAGAGTTTGGGTCCTTGGCAAATGCAAACAAGCTTGCAGCTAGAATTGCTGGAGCAGTGTTCTTAGCCTCTGGCTCAATTAAAATACTACCAGGGTCAATACCAACAGCCTGAAGTTGTTCTGCGACGATGAAACGGAAATCGTTATTAGTAACGGTTATTGGTGCCCTAAATTCTACCTCATCTGACGACCTGAGACGCATTGCTGCCCGCTGAAAAAGTGACTGATCACTTATTAAACTTGAAAACTGCTTTGGATACGATTTACGCGACAATGGCCAAAGTCTGGTGCCTGAACCGCCTGCGAGTAAAACTGGATATATGTTCTTCATGTCATATGAAACTCATAAAACTTTACAATAACTTGGGTTGTCTAACTGCCCATGAAACTCTATAATCATTAAGCGTTTATGGATAAGTTTGTATTATGCCAAAAGTCACTAATTTACAGTTTTTATATACGACAAACCAACTGAGATTGACCTCTTAATGTCATACCTCTCACTAATGACGTGATCACAAGTTCCGTTAAGTGAAACTGTCCCTCTACCACTTAAGTACGAATACAGACTTGCAGCCAACATCATGGCTGTTTATTTACTCTCTGGTCCAATCTTGATTTGTTAAGGATCAACGCCTAAAGTCTGAAATTGTCTGGCAACAATTAAACCGAAGGTAGCATTTGTGAGTATTATATGTGTTGTAACACTTACAATACACGATTATATAACCCTATCCTCACGACACTGAAACAGATGTAGTACAGCTTATAAGTTTAGAAAGTTTTTTTGCATATGACTTTTTGGATAAAGGCTAAAGCCTTGTGCGCGCAACAACGGTAAGTAATATTTGGTAAACCATGTTCATTCGCTAATAACCTCTCGGATTAAATTCATGCTTTCATGCGCTTATAAAATCAGCTGATCTTGTCATAAGAGCAGTTTTTTATTTTTTAGTATCTGAATCTAATCTTCACCAAACAAGTCACGAGAAAATACTTTTGCTTTAACATCGTCAAGATCGGGAGACATTCGATTAGACAAAATAACATCTACAGTTTCTTTGAAAACATTTAGGTCTGTCACAACATGTGAGTTGAAAAATGTAGTTTTTTTCAATTCAGGTTCGTAGACAACAACCTCAATTCCTTTAGCTTTTAAACGTTTCATAATGCCTTGAATAGAACTTTGCCGAAAATTATCGCTTCCTGCTTTCATAACCAACCGGAAAATTCCTACTTTCTTAGGTTTTTTCTCTAATATTAAATCAGCTAAAAAATCTTTGCGTGTTGAATTAGCTTGGACGATAGCACGTATTATATTTTGAGGAACGGTATCATAATTAGCAAGAAGCTGTTTTGTGTCCTTCGGCAAGCAATATCCTCCATAGCCAAAAGATGGGTTGTTATAATGATTACCAATCCGTGGATCAAGAGAAACACCTTCTATGATTGCTTTACTGTCAATTTCTCCAGCAATTGCATAGCTATCAAGCTCATTGAAGAAAGCTACTCGCATTGCTAGATATGTATTGGAAAATAATTTTATTGCCTCCGCTTCGCGGGTTCCGGTAAACAACAACTTTATATCTCGTTTATTTGCGCCTTCTGCAAGTAACCGCGCAAAAACTCTAGCACGTTCTGATTTTTCACCCACAACAATTCTACTTGGATATAAATTATCTTTGAGAGCTTGACCTTCTCTTAAAAACTCAGGTGAATAGATTATGGCGTTCGTTTCGAAATGGTGTCTAACATCGTCTACA
>CACIAQ010000033.1 GCA_902584635.1 uncultured Alphaproteobacteria bacterium | reverse complement strand
GTATAGCGTATAATCTGACAAAAGCTACACCCAAGTTTAAAGCAGCAATCGGTCTCTTGAGTGCTCCGAATAAACTCTTGGACTGCTTGGCTGCCCCATAGGCTAACATCGCTTTTTTTACCCTCTTTAACCCAATCATCCACTTCGGGTTGTCATGATCGATCTCAATAGGAAATACTTGTCTTGAAATTTCAGTTGTCATTCTCAAGACTCGGTCGTCGTACCAATCAATGTCTACTCCTAGCGCTTTATGAAACTCAGGTCTGGCATGATCTCTAACATACATTGTTGCATAAACAGCAACTAAAAAGAATTTTATCCAGTAAATATTCAAACCTGATGTCAGCTTGGGATCGGATCGCATTAGTAACGCAAACGCTTCACCATGTCTAAATTCGTCATTGCACCATTTTTCAAACCATTTAAATATTGGATGAAAACGAGCATCTGGGTTCTTTTCTAAATGGCGATAAATCGTAATGTATCTAGCGTATCCTATTTTTTCCGACAGATATGTCGCGTAGTAAATAAATTTTGGAGCAAAGTATGTGTATTTCTTTTTTCTTGTTAAGAAGCCCAAGTT
Source organism: uncultured Alphaproteobacteria bacterium (assembly GCA_902584635.1). GTDB lineage: Bacteria > Pseudomonadota > Alphaproteobacteria > Rhodobacterales > Rhodobacteraceae > CACIJG01. The sequence goes on along the minus strand of CACIAQ010000033.1, from coordinate 22,062 downwards.
AACAGCAATATTTGCTTCCCGCAGAGCATCATTAATGAACCCAGCATGCCGAGCCTCATCTCTAGCCATCATGGCGAATAGTTCACATATATCTACGTTTGTTCCCTGTCTTTTCATCTCCTTATAAAGAACACACCCAGAAAACTCTGAGGTAAGGGAGCTGACCAAAAAATCGATAAACTCTTTCCTTAAACCTGGCTCTAGGTCTTCAAAATCAAAATCATCCCATGCTGACGTCTTCTTGAAATGTGTTTTATTTGGATCCGAACGCATTTCTTCTATCAATTGATCCCATTCGTGTCTTATTGATGAAACATCGACTTTATCCAATTCTTTATAATTTGTCGTATAAAACCTTGGGCTTATAAGAGTTTCCTCCATAGCCATATCGGTTGTATTATCATCTATTATAGCACTCATAGAGAAACCTCCTCAGAAAACGAAAACTCACAGATTTCCATAAATTCAAATTTTCCAATCATCCTAGTCCAAAGTCGCTCCAAGGGATTGGCTCTTAGAATTGTAGCCTCCCTATCTTCCGTAATCACTTCTCCGTAGAGTGCTTTTACGGGATCACCATGGACGATAACCTCATCGCCTGGATTCACGATCGCTCCATTATTAAATCTTACGTGTGCATGCAAAGACTCAAAGGTATTAGATACTTCAATTGTACACGGCGCACGATCTCTTCTTTTTCTAAAAAAACTCATTTTTTCCCCCTTTAAAAAATTGATAAAAATAGCTCACTATTTTTACTACCAAAACTCGTTACGTTTAAACTCCAACTTGCTTTGCTATCCTCTAGAGATATCCTACCAGAGGCAAACCTTTTGATTTCGATCTGGTAAGAGTCTAATAACTCAAGTCCTGTCTTCTTCCTATTATACTCTAATCCAGTCATAATAACCGATAAAAATCCACTCTTACCATCGTTTGAATTTAGTAATTCTTCATTTTTTAAATTTTCTATTGACACTGACCCATCGCTTAGCTTTGCCAATATCAAATTTTCTTTCTCAAAAATTTCTATTTTCTCAGCCTCATCGAATTTATTTTCTGGAAATAAAGATACTGAGAACACAACCAACAAGGACAACATAACCATAATAGAGATGGCATAGAGAAACCCTTTTGGCACCAAATCATCCTTTCTATGCTTTGTTCTATCCCGCATCTACACGCCTTGCTCTATTTGAGACTTGAAATCTGAATTGCTTGTGGGCGTCTGAAGACTTATGTTCCCTTCCATTACCGACTTTCTTAAAATGGTAGCAACCTCGTCTACATCTTCTATACAGGAAAAAGCAGGCTCAGTGTTTTTGAGTTTCCAGGGTCGCACACTTGGCCAACATGAAATGTAGGGAACCCTCTTTCCGGAACTTAATTCAAAGGAAATCGTTCCTAAAGATCCTTTACGTTTCTGCAAATTTACTGCCTTTATTTTTTTAAATGGTATAGAAATTAAAAAAGATAAGGCAGCACCACTTTTTATTATTACTCTATTTTCGGTGATAATATATAAAGAACTTTGGGATTGTATTCCAGCGAGAGCCATGAGTATAAACGAAGCTAAAATACCGCTTGAAAGAAAGGGTAGGAAGTCAACTGCAAAAGCTGTATAGAAATCAGTAACCGTCAATCTCGCAGCAAACACGACTGAGAGTATTATCAGATAAAAAGCTAAAAGCTTTAATCCAAAAAAATACCAAGAAAACCCCCAAAAAGAGGGTTTTCCCTTCCACAGAATGCTTTCGCCTTCTGGAATTGCATCCAAAATATTTTTATGAGCTTCTAATTTAGTTTTATATTCCATTACTTCTCCCTAAAATGCAGATACCAATCTGTCATAAGAGGCATAGAGTTGGCCACCACTGTAATAAGCAGAGATCTTATCCTCTTCTAACATCGTAACTTTAGTCTGAGCTTTTGTACGTGGCACTTTTGGGAAATGTTTCCCATAAAGAGTATTTACATGAACTCCATCGCTCCGAATTAGTGCCAGCGGCATTGGTAACAAGCATGAAGTTTTATCTTTCAACTCTATTTCAAGATATCTTACGAGCTGTTCTGGAGCATCCACCCAAAGATCTGAAATTTTACCGACAATTTTTTTGTCAGCTGATATAACGTTCATACCGCGTGGATCTTTTCCAGCTGATACTTCGTATTTTTTTAATGTTCGCATAGGCACTATTTTGGGCTTACCATGTCCATCCAGTTCAGGAACATCTCTTCGATCAGCCCATGCCGCGGCGCCTATGCCATCTGTCATTGGATTTCCTGTAGGCGAAAATGGTGCTCCACCTGCAATGTTTTCCCTCTTAATAGACAATTTTCTTTTTTCTTTTCCATTTTCTGGAACAGTAATGCTACCCCTACCGTGTGGAAGTTTAAATGTCTTTGTCTCTGAAGGACCTCCATAGGGTCCTTGATTAGCACTAAGATCACCCTCCTCATTCTCTAAGGGATACCCTTCTCTCATATTCTCTCTTTGCAGATATATAACTAAGCCTGCAAAAAATAACCAAAATGCATAGAGGGAAATTTGTGCCAAATCGACATTCCCAAAAAATATTACGTTATAAGGTTCCATTTTATATTCTCCTGATTTTCATGGTTAAGTTGGCATTTCTGAAAAACCAAATTTTCCCAATTTTTTACCATCATGCCTAAGGCTGGACAGGTATTGAGAAAGAGGTCCCAAAAACGCTAATGTTAAAAATAGAAGGAAGATTTCTAAATGATACACAACTAAATACGAAAATGCTGCGTTAGAAGAGACAACTAAATTCAAGCCCTCCGAACCAACAATTGACCGAGAAATGTCATTTAAAATTCCACCTAAACCTATGCCCAAGCCAGCGGCCGTTGCCTGAGCTGCCCCCCATGAACCGAGAACAAGACCTCGTCCCGTTCCCTTTGAAATAGGTATGGTCATCGCAATAATCAAAGTCGACACTGCAAATAAACCAGTACCCAAACCAATTAAAAATGACCCAAAAAAATAAAGTGATGCTAATTTCATTGGATCAGACATAATTACGAAACATAGCCCACCAATAGCTATAAAGAGTGCAAAAACTATTGATTTAATTGGCCCTCCTTTTTTTCTTTTTAGGGACCTAGAGGCTAAAAACAATCCAAATAGAGCTCCAAAAACCCATATTGCAGTGAGATTTGTGGTAGCTGCAACACTCAATCCCAATATTTCCCCACCATATGGTTCTAGTAAGATATCTTGCATTGAGAGACCCAAAGTTCCGAAGAATACAACTAATAGCAAACCTCGCCCTCCCTGAGATTTAAGGAATAATCCCATTATGGGAATAAATGCAGCCTCGGTCTTGTAAATATTTTTCTTTTCTACTGGTATAAGTTTTTCTTGTCTCCAGATCGCAACTAAATTCAGCACAAGGGTTACAACAGCTGCTCCTTGGACAACTTGAATTAGTTTGAACTTTGTAAAATCCGCTAACAAGAGCCCAAAAGCCAAGGCAGCTAGACCCATCCCTAAAAGAAACATAACATAAAGAAGTGCAACAACCTGCGACCTTGTTTTATCCGTTGCCCTATCAGCTGCTAAAGCTAAGCCCGCCGTTTGGGTCAGATGTGCGCCCATACCGGTAGCCAAAAATGAAAAAGCTACTAAAAGATGTCCAGCCCACCACGGGCCCACTGTTTGATCACCTGATAGAACAATTATCGAAAATGGCATTACTGCCAGCCCCCCAAACTGCCACATCGTTCCATACCAAATATAAGGAATTCTCTTCCATCCAATAAGCGATTTATAATTATCAGACTTAAACCCCAAAACAGCTCTCAAAGGAGCCAATAATATAGGAATAGCTACCATGGTTGCTACCAATGAAGCCACGACACCTAACTCCACAATCATAACTCGATTGAGGGTGCCAACCAATAAGACAGTAGCTATTCCCACAGATACTTGAAATAATGAAAGCCTCAGCAAACTCGACATTGGTAGCTCGCTCGATACAGCATCAGAAAATGGTAATATTGAACTACTTAGCTCTTTTATCATTTTTTTTGACATAATCATCTGTTTGCCAACTCCCACGCTTCTGACACATAAAAAAATCTCTTAATTCTTTTAATTTTTGAGAGAGAAGCATTTATCTTCAGGGCCTCTAATTGCTCTAACCGACCCCACTCAATTGGAACGACTTCTGGCGATCTTTCAGACTTTGGAAAAAATTTTCCTAAACGCAATTTTGTATTAAGAACAAAGGTACTCGGTATAACGGTAAAAAGAACTGAATTATTTGCTCTAGTAGAAAAATCGGCTATCGAGGATATTACATCTTCGGTGGAATAGTGAATCAAACTATCCATTGCAATTATATAGTCAAAGTTCCCGAAGCTTTGTTCTTTCATATCTCCGGCGAAATATTCAATATTTTTATTTAAACTACTTCTGTTTTTAGCTACCTCTATCAATTTTTCTGAGATATCGACGCCAACAACTTCTGCTCCTCTTTCATCTAGCATCCGTGAAAGTACCCCGGTACCACATCCGGCATCCATTATTCTTGTACCTCTTAAATCCTTGGGAAGCTTTTCGATTATTGCTGCTTGCATTTTTTCACGCCCTTCTCTAACTAATTGGCGTACAAAGGAAACAGGTTCGTTCGACGTAAGCTTATCCCAAGCATCACTGGATACTTCATTGAAATAATTCTCTAGTCTTGCTCGTTTAGCAAGATAAGTATTTTGCATCAATCAAATCCTAAAAGTTCAAAAATATCTCTATCTTCCATTGTTGAAGGGGCTAAACCTTCAGTTCCATTCCATAGAAGATCTGCTAGTCTTATATACTCTTTTTGTACGGCTAAAATATCCTCATCATCACCCATCTCGAATAAGGTCTTCTTTTTAAGACGCGACCGCCTTATCGCATCTAGGTCTGGTAGATGTGCAACTCTATTGAAACCCACCTCTTTGCAATATTTGTCTATCTCATCTGTATCTTTTGACCTGTTTGCAACACAACCGGCTAGCCGTACATTGTAATTTTTTGATTTTGCGTGCACAGCGGCGATTATTCGGTTCATAGCGTAGATCGAGTCAAAATCATTTGCTGTCACTATCAATGCTCTATCTGCGTGCTGCAATGGCGCTGCGAAACCACCACATACAACATCTCCCAAAACATCAAAAATTACGACATCGGTATTGTCAAGCATATGATTTTGTTTGAGTAATTTTACTGTTTGCCCTACAACATAACCTCCGCACCCCGTTCCTGCAGGAGGACCTCCCGCTTCAACGCATTTAACTCCATTATAGCCCTCATATACAAAGTCTTCAGGCCTAAGTTCTTCCGCATGAAAGTCTACCTCTTTAAGAATGTCAATAACAGTCGGCACCAACCTCCCAGTCAATGTAAAAGTGCTGTCATGCTTAGGGTCACATCCAATTTGCAAAACATTCTTTCCTAGCTTTGAAAAAGCAGCAGATAAATTCGATGAGGTTGTAGACTTGCCAATGCCCCCTTTACCGTAGACTGCAAAAACCTTAGCACCATCTATCTTCATATTAGGATCCATTTTAACTTGAACTGACCCTTCTCCATCCTCTTTAAGATTAGGCACTTCTTTTCTTTGGTCTAGTGGACTCATACTTACCTCCCTTTTTTATTCTGCTGCAAGGCCTACACCTTCAACTTTATCTTCCAATTCATCAGCACCTTTTCTTAATGCATCAAGCGTATCTTGATCTGGTTGCCAATACTCTCTTTCATGCGCTTCAAGCAGTCTATTCGCCACCCTAAGACTGGCTTTAGGATTTAGTTCCGATAGCTTTCTTCTCATCTCCTCATCTAAAACAAATGTTTCTGAAAGTTGATCGTAGAGATCAGGATCAACTTGCCCGGTGGTCGCAGACCAACCTAATGTGTTGGTAATTTGAGCTTCAATTTGTCTAACACCTTCATGACCATGTTGAAGAAGAGGTTCAAACCATTTTGGGTTCAATGACCTAGTTCTAGTTTCTAAATTAATTTGCTCAGATAAGGTCCTTACTGCTGCATCACCTCTTGTTTGATCTCCTATATAAACTGGAATTGCATCTCCTCCATTTGCTTTTTTTACAGCTCTGCTTATTCCACCAAGCGTATCAAAATAGTGATCAATTGTTGTTACACCCAATTCGACACTTTCTAAGTTTTGATAAGCAAAATCCACTTTTTTCAAAGCAGACGAAAGCAGTTCAGACTGTTTAGTACATTTCCCATCCAAGCCATAGGCAAATCCTTTTCTGTTGTTAAAAGTATCGGCCAGCTCTTCCTCATCATCCCACGAGGAAGTATCAATGAGGTGACTCACATTTGAGCCATACGTACCCTCGGCATTTGAAAAAACCCTGAGCGCAGCTGACTTAATATCAATGTTCATCTCTTTTTGATGTTTTAAAGTATTTGCTCTGATAAAATTCATATCCAAGGGTTCTTCTACAAGAGAAGCCTTATAAGCAGCACTAGCAAGCATTCTGACTTGTAATGGCAATAGGTCTCTAAAAATGCCAGAGAGAGTCATTAGAACATCTATCCGCGGCCTTCCAAGATCAGATAGTGGAATAAGCTCAGCGCCACACAATCTTCCGTAATCATCAAACTTTGGCATAGCGCCCATTAGAGCCATTGCCTGTGCTATAGATAGTCCGTCAGATTTTATATTGTCTGAACCCCACAATACCATTGCGACAGAATTAGGATAGGTTTCGTGCTTTGACAATAATAGTTCTGCTTGCTGCTCTCCCTCTTTCATAGCAAAAAGAGAGGGCATCCTGAATGGATCAAAGGCATGTATATTTCGTCCGGTTGGAACAATATCGGGCGATCTAATCAAGTCACCCCCCGGAACCGGTCTAATAAATTGACCATTTAAGGCATTCATTATCCCCTTGACTTCTGTTTGCTTTTTTAACTTCTCTAAAAGCTTGCCCACTTCTTGATGATTATGACTTTCTCTTAAATATCCATCATACTCTTTCAGCTTTTCTTCACTTAACTCTTGGCCCACAATATGTAAACCATCAGGAATTAAGGCGTCCTCGCTTTCTAATATTTTTAGCCATAAATTCTCGATGGTATCGAAATCTTTAAAATTAACGAGTTTAGCCTGATCAATTATAAGATTTTCTAGTTTTTTCTTATTACCATCATCATCAGCCAGTTCTCGATATTGAATAACACTCTCTTTTAGTTCAATAAGACCTTTATAGAGACCTGCTTTTGCAAGAGGTGGAGTAAGATGCGATATTACAATGGCATTTGTTCTTCTCTTAGCTAGTGAAGCCTCAGAAGGATTATTTGCAGCATATAGGTAGACATTAGGAATATCACCTATTAATCGATCGGGCCAACACTTTGAGCTAGACCCAACTTTTTTTCCTGGCATAAATTCCAAAGCACCATGCATCCCAAAATGCAAAAACGCATCAACTTTAAAGCCATTCCGCATCCATCTATAAAATGTAGAAAAAGCATGCGTAGGAGCAAAGCCTTTTTCAAATAATAATCTCATTGGGTCTCCTTCGTACCCAAAGGTCGGCTGAATACCCACTACTATGTTCCCAAGCTTTTTCCCAAGAATAAAAACACCCGAGCCATCTGACTGGATCTTTCCCGGAGCCGATCCCCATACTTCCTCTATTTCCTTCAAATATAGTTCATTTTCAACTATTTCAGCACCCTCAACACGCTCAATTACATTTGCTTCTTGACCGTACTTGCTTGAATTTCCATCCAATACGGCTTCTCTCAAATCGTTGGTAGAATTAGGAAGTTCAATTTGGTAACCTTCGTTTTTCATTGACTTTAGTACATTGTATAAGCTCTCGAATACGCTCAAATAAGCAGCGGTTCCAATAGAACCAGCATTAGGAGGGAATCCATATAAAATAATTCCTACTTTCTTTTCCGAATTTTCCTTTCTCTTAAGTTTAACTAGTCTGCGAGTCTTTTCGGATAAGCTTTTTATCCTCTCATAACAAGGAACCATATCGAATGCTTTCTCGTTACCAGTTCTTAATTGCACGCAACAACTACAGCCTCCCTCTTCACCCAATCTTCCTCCAAAAACTGTTGGGTTAGTTGCTCCATCTAACTCTGGTAAAGACACTAAAATAGTTGTCTCTATTGGATTAAGTCCACCATCACTTTTATCCCACTGATTAAGGTTCTGGAACTCTATAGCATGCGCTGCAATGTAGGGTACATCTAACTCAGCTAAAGCTTCCTCCGCCGCTTTACTACTATTGTATGCCGGTCCGCCAACCAAACTAAACCCTGTCAAAGATAGAAATGTGTCGATTGATGCCTTAGAATTTTGCACAAAATATTTATTTATTGCTGGTCTAGCATCTAAACCTGCGGCAAACGCTGGAATAACCTTTAAACCCTGTGCTTCTAAACTTCTTATAACTTGATCATAATGTGCAGTATCTCCAGAGAGAACATAGGATCTCATCAAAAGAAGACCTACAGTACCTATTGAGTTTTTTACAAAGGGGATTTCTGAAATATTTTCAGAAATTTTCTTCGGCAAATCGGGATGATAGAGGCCGGTTTCAGGATATTCAACAGGAGATTTAATCTCGACCTTTGTACTATTATGAAGTGAGCTATATCTCGACAATAAGTAGCAAAAAAGACTCTCAATATTTTCTTCAGATCCTGCCAACCAATATTGCATGGATAGGAAATAGGCTCTCAAATCCTGGGCTTTTCCAGGTATAAATTTCAAGACTTTTGGGATCTGGCGAAGAATAGCCATTTGCTTTTCTCCACCAGTAACTTTATTATTATTTCCCTTAAGTTTTTTCAAAAACTTTAGCACTCCTGAAGAGGGTTTGGACATGTCTAAGCCACCCATTTTTGTAAGATTCACAATTTCTTTTGATGAGACTAGTCCAAGCATGAGATCACACTTTCCCCTGGCTTTTTTCAAATCTGGAAGTATTGCTGAAATATGGTCCTCCAAAAAAACTAAAGTGATAAGAACCATATTTGCCCTTGCAAGATCCTCTTTTGTTTTAAGCAAACTACTTGGATCTTCTTCCCAGGATGCTGCCGCGTGAACAATTATCTCTAGCTCAGGATAAATTTTTCTAAACCTGCTCTTTATTCGTTCTACTGAACCAATAGAATGCGCATCTAAGGTTAGCATTACTAGTGTATACGGATCTTTTTTATATGATCTATCTAGCATAATGCGCCTTCGCCTCATATAGTAAATCTTTTGTGATTGCACTGTGTCCATTCTCAAATGCAAATTTCTCTGTGTTTCGTTTAGCTTTTCCTCTTACGAAAAATGGAATTTTCTTCAGCTCTTTTGTTGCTTCGGGAGCCCAGATAATTTCATTGTCAGCTTTTGTGTCCTTTTCTTGATTCAATTTGCTTTTAGAATTAGATAGATGGCTAGGACCAGCTGTGTCGTTAAATTCGAAGTCTTCTCTAAACATTCCCAACAAATGCTCTTCAAGCCCCATGACGAGTGGATGCACCCACGTATCAAAAATAACATTTGCACCTTCCCAACCGACTTGAGGAGAAAAGCGAGCGGGGTGATCTTGTACATGAAAGGGAGCAGATATTACCGCGCATGGTATACCCAGTCTTTTACCAATGTGGCGCTCCATTTGAGACCCTAAGATTAGTTCAGGCTGCAAATCAGCAATGCGTTTCTCTACCTCTAAATAATCGTCACTAATCAACGCGTCGACAGAAAGATCTTTCGCCAGGCTTCTTATCTTTCTAGCATATTCTCTGTTATAGCATCCGATACCTACTATCGAAAATGCCATCTCTTCCTTGGCAATTCTTGATGCAGTAGCAACATGAGTTGCATCTCCAAAAATGAAAACACGCTTCCCGGTAAAATAATTAGAGTCTACAGATTTTGACCACCAGTCGAAATTCAGACGTGAGGTGTCAGAAAAGCTATCCTTTACTCCCCTGATTTGGTTTAATTCTTCGATAAAGTCCTTGGTCGAGTTTATACCAATGGGTGTATGTTCAGTGTAAGACATCCCAAAATTTTCTTTCAGCCACCTACAGGCTAACTCGCTGCTTTCTGGATAAAGCATTATATTGGCATGCGCTTTTGTTAAATTTTTAATATTTGATGGTGCCGCACCAAGAGGGGCAACAATATTTAAGTCAATTTTAAGGTCATCCAAAATAGTTTTTAATTCCCTTACATCATCTCTATGCCTAAAACCTAAAGCGGTTGGACCTAATATATTTACACTAAATTTTTCTGTCTTTTCCTGAGGACAAGCAAGTGCTTTCACTATTTGGTAAAATGTCTCGTCTGTGCCAAAGTTTTCTTTTCTTTGATATGAGGGAAGTTCTAGTGGTATTACTGGAATTTCTAAGTTAAGGGCATCTGCTAGGCCTCCTGGATCATCCTGAATAAGTTCAGCGGTGCATGATGCGCCTACCAACAACGCCTCTGGCTTAAATCTTTCAACCGCCTCTTTACATGCTTTCTTGAATAGATCAGCCGTATCTGCTCCAAGATCTCTTGCTTGAAAAGTAGTGTAGGTGACGGGCGGCCTTTTGTTACCCCGTTCAATCATTGTAAACAATAAGTCTGCATAGGTATCACCCTGTGGAGCGTGTAAAACAAAATGAAGCTTTTCCATAGCTGTAGCCACTCTCATGGCTCCAACATGGGGTGGTCCTTCATATGTCCAAATACTTAGCTTCATATAAAAAGTGCCTCTTTTCTTTTTAGGGGTCTTACAAACAACTCTGCTAAATCCTGTGCTTGCTCATAGCCATGTATTGGGGTAAACACCAACTCAATTGCCCACTTTGTAGTAAGTCCTTCTGCTTCAAGAGGATTTGCCAAACCTAAGCCACAAACAGTGATGTCGGGATTGCTTTCTCGACATCGATCCAATTGAAGATCAACATCCTGTCCTTCAGAAATTACGGGCATATCCTCTATTAGTTCGAGATCCTTATCAACTAGTGAGCGGTTGATATATGGTGATCCGACTTCAATTAACTTCATTCCACATTCTCTAGATAAAAACCGAGCTAATGGGATTTCAAGTTGACTATCAGGGAAGAAAAAAATTGTTTTACCTTGCAAACTCGTTCTAAGTTTTTCTAACCCAAGCTTGGCTCGTTTTCTTGGAGCTGAAGTTACAATTTCAAATTTATCATCGCTTATACCATAGCTTTCTTTTATTGATCTCAGCCAAAGGGTTGTTCCTTCCTCACCAAACGGAAATGGCGCATTTATCCTTGAGGCTCCTCTTTTTTCTAAAGCATCGGTTGTATCTGTAAGAAAGGGCTGCACTAAGATAAATTTCGATTTTTTACTAATCGAAGGCATTGTTCCCCTGTCTCGGCCAGGCAATACGGCAATTTCCTTAATCCCTAACTTTTTAATGAGCTCTACTAATTGATCTTCCACAATATCGGGCAGACTGCCGACTAAAATTAGATTTTCTTCATCTGTTTCTTTTAAAGTTGGAACTAACGATGCTAGACAGGCATCTTCACCTTGAGTGAACGTGGTTTCAATCCCGGAGCCTGAAAAGTTTAATACTTTTACCTTTGGAAAATATATTTTTGAAAGTCTTTCTGCAGCATTAGACAAGTCCAGTTTAATTACTTCTGAAGGACAGGAGCCAACCAGAAAAAGCTGTTTTATATCCGGACGCCTCTCTAATAAATTTGCAACTTCTCTGTCTAACTCTTCATGAGCATCAGCCATTCCCGCGAGGTCTTTTTCCTCTAATATCGCTGTTCCAAACCTTGGTTCAGCAAAGATCATAACTCCTGCAGCTGATTGCAAGAGGTGAGCACAGGTCCGTGACCCTACTACTAGAAAAAAAGCATCCTGGATTTTTCTGTGAAGCCAAATGATACCCGTCAGGCCACAAAAAACTTCCCTTTGACCACGCTCTTTGAGGACAGGTATCTCCGAACAACCTCCCAATTTTTCGATATTTGAGTGTTCGTTCACTTACTGACCTCATTTTTTGGTAAGACATTTTTTTGATAAGCCTGCCTTGCCAATCTAAGCTTCCTCAGGAACTGAAATGCGTTTATGAAGTATAGAAAGTAAGCAAATAGAGCTACGGACATTTGGGTCGTAGGCGAGAAATCACCTGCTAATAAGACATAAAGATACAGACCGTGAAAGAAGATAACGAAAAAGCTCACAACATCTTCCCAAAAGAATGCCTCCGCGAATAAAAATTGCCCAAACACTACCTTTTCCCAAATTGCACCTGTGATCATAATTAAAAAAAGGAGAAAACTTTTTATAATTATTGAAACGGTAGCAGCGTAATATCCTTCACCTGTTGAAAGATATCTCACCACCAAAAATAACGAAATAATACATACTACAAATTGCAACGGCGCCAATATTCCCTGAACTTTTGTCCAGACCGTCCTGTCTCTTATGATTCTTTGAGAAGGAGTGTAAAGATTCCACCCATCTACCTGTGGGCTCGACTGTTTATGCATACTTACGAGACCTCTGAAATAAAGCTTTATGTACTAAAAAATGGTAGCGAACCTATCCAAAGTGTCAACAAAAACTTACATATTTCAAATAAATCTTTTTGTTTGTTGAAAAATGAGTACATAAAAAGTAAAAAATAATTACATTTACTGGTCAAAAATAAGAAATCGGAGGAATAGAAGTATGTGTAAATTATAAATTACACAGAAATCTTGACTATTACCTCTAAAAACCTCAGAATATTAATTATGAATAACGATATACAAAGTAGATTAAGTTATTCTGGACAAGGGGGATTAGGTATACATCCCGAGAGTCTGGCAAAAATAGCTCTTAGCGAAATAGCAAAAGAGAGTGCTGATCAAAAGTTTTTTGATGCTGACCTAGCCGCGTCAATTTTTAATTCTATTGTTAAAAAGGAGCCCGAACATACTATCAAGCTACTTAGAAAAGAGATAGGTAAAGGACTGACAGTAGAATTTTTCTTTGAAGGAATAGCCCCAATTATAGCAGAAAAATTGGGGGATTCATGGAAGCAGGACGCCCTTACATTTTCCGAAGTTACCATTGCTGTTAGCAATTTAAGACTGCTATGCCAAGAACTAGAGTCACAATACTTCGAGCCCGTAAATCAGTTCCAATCGGCACCAAAAATATTACTTTTCACCTTAGAGAATGAAAACCACACCTTTGGCTCTTACTTAGCAGCGCTTAAACTAAAAAAAGAAAAGTTTAATGCACAAGTTGCTATAGGCTACAGCGAATCAGACTTATTTAAGCTGTTGGAATTTGGCGATTTTCAGCTAGTCGGCCTTTCAATTGGTAGTGAGTCCATGATAAACCAAGGTAACATGATCACTGACCGAATTAGAAGAAATTTCTCTCTACCCATTGTGGCGGGCGGCTCTTTTATAACTCATCACAAGACACTGTCTAAGACATGTCTTGACGTTGATCTTTTAGAACCAACTTCTGAAGAAATGAAGGATTTACTCAACATAAATTAAAATAATTTCTTTTACGAACTATTTTTCCAGTAGTCTGTCTAAATTTGTTTACAATATGTCAAATTTAGCTTACACTTTTACTCAATATCGATATATAAGTCAGAGATCCCTTCATTGACCAAACGAGAGAGTAAAGTAAGAGCTGCTGATCAGATAGTCAGACTAAACCCCGACATATTCGGTGATGTAATTTTGCGCGCTTCAGATATATCACTTTTAATTGACACCGCTGGCCTTATTCTAGAAGTCATTTACAATACTGAAAATAAAAACTTAGGTGACATAGAGCACTGGCGAACAAGAAATATTCGGGATTTTATTACAAAAGAAAGCGAAATAAAACTTGAAGAAATTCTAAACTTATCCTCAAACGCAAGCAATAAAGTAGAGAAAGATACTATTCAACTTAACCACACCAAAAATGATGGAACTGACTTTCCAATCCAGTATTCAGTCCATCCCACTGGGGTAAATAACCAAATTCTTCTTTTTGGTCGTGATCTCACGCAGATCGCACAAGCTCAGCAAGAGCTTATGAAAACTCAGTTAAAATTTGAAAGAGAATATGACCGCTATAGATCATTTGATACCAAATATCGGGTAATACTAGAACAATGTGGTAGCGCATTCATTATTGTTGATGAAACCGGAAAGATTGTTGATTTTAACAAAAAGGCCACCACGATTATCGAAAGAACCGATTTACAGCATATAACACTAGAAGAAATAATTAACCAAAGAACAAGCACAGAGATACTTAATGAGCTTGAAACTTTAAATAAAAATGCGCCTTCGAATGCCCTAAAAACTTTCCTCAAAAAATCTAATAAAGAAGTGCAATTAAGGGGGACGTTTTTTCGTTCCAACGAGGGTGTACACACTTTAATTAGATTAAATAACTCAGCTAGTCACAAGGCACCTCACGCGAGAGAAAAACTCTATTTATCTGATCTTTATCAAAAAACCACAGACGCATTCGTTTTTATCGATGAAGCAGGAAAAATAGTTGACACTAATGATAGTTTTTTAACTCTCTCAGAGAATGCAAATGTTGACGAAGTTGTTGGTAAATCCTTTTCTGCTTTTCTGAGAAATACCGCCACTGACTTAAAGATTCTTACTGACAATTCAAAAAAGCTTGGAAAAATTAGGAACTATGCAACTGAATTCATTACAGCGTTTGGGTCAAAGATCCCAGTTACTATCTCATCGACCTGGGTGTCAAATGAACATGACGACTTTTATGGTTTTATTTTAAGAGACTCGTCAAATATTGAGTTTGAGAAACAAAATGATAATGAGCAATATAGCTGGGAAGCAACTACCAAATTAGTAGGAAGTGCTCCCCTTAAAGAGTTAGTTGCACAAACCGGAGATATTGCGGAAAGAATATGCTTAGAAACAGCACTTAATTTAACAAGTAACAATAAGGTAGCAGCTGCAGATCTCCTAAGTTTGTCTCGTCAAAGCCTCTATGTGAAGCTGAGAAAACACAATCTTTTAGATAATAAGGATTAAAAAGCGGTGATTAAAAGCTACCGAATTAATTTTAACAGTACTCCTAGCCTAATTTCTCTTCTGGAGCTCATAAAGCCAGTTACCTGGTTTCCACCAATGTGGGCTTTTTTATGCGGGGTAGTATCAGTTGGCGCCTTAAATAGCAATAACATTATACTCATACTATCTGGTCTTATACTAGCAGGACCATTGGTATGTGGAATGAGCCAAGCTGTTAACGACTGGTGCGATCGTCACGTTGACGCGATAAATCAACCGGAGAGACCTATTCCGTCTGGACGAGTGACTGCTCGATGGGGATTTTTTACCGGCATTACTATGAGCGTTATAAGTATTCTTTTTGCATACCATATTGGAAAGCTTGTCTTATTTGCTACCATTGCCGGCGTCTTAGCTGCTTGGCTTTACTCATTGGAACCAATTAGACTTAAGCGATCGGCGATTTTTGGGCCGGGCATCGTGGCAATATGCTATGAAGGTCTTCCGTGGTTTACTGGAGCAGCTATTTTTACAGTCTCATTGCCAAGTAAAGAGGTTCTCATGGTACTTACTATGTATGCTTTTGGGGCGCACGGAATAATGACCTTGAATGACTTCAAAGCTACCAAGGGAGATAAACTTCTAGGCATCAATTCTCTACCCGTTATTTTAGGTCGCAAACCTGCTACTTTAGTAGCTTGCCTAATAATGCTTTTCCCTCAGTTGGTAGTGATGTCCCTATTTTACTTTTGGGGATCTTTAATTTTAGCTTTAACCCTTGCTTTTTGTGTTCTACTGCAGGCCTCATTAATGACTTTTCTGATAAGGGATCCTGAAAAAAATACACGAGTCTTTAATATGACTGGAGTGCTTTTATACATTACTGGGATGATGCTATCTGCAAACGGATTGTATTTAATGAATTAAATTAGGGGGGTAGTAATGAGTTGGTTTTCGATTTTCAGGTTAGGCTTAGTACAGCTTTGCATTGGTTCAAGTGTCGTTATCCCATTATCGACACTGAATCGCTTAATGAAGGTAGAATTAGCCTTACCAGCGACAATTGCTGGTTTTTTGATTGCACTCCATTATGCAGTCCAATTAACAAGAGTAAACTGGGGGCACTTGTCCGATAAGACTCAAAACAGAAGTCAATGGATAATATTTGGGATGCTAATTTTAGGAATAGGCGGAATATTAGCGTCTGTTTCCATACCTCTTATCGAGAGTCGTTTTGGCCAGGGAATAATGCTTGCACTATTTTCATACAGCCTAATCGGTTTTGGGGTAGGCGCAGCCGGAACCCCTCTTCTTGCTCTCCTTGCCTCTTACAGTTCCAAATCCCAAAAAGGTTTTGCTGCTTCAATTACCTTTCTGATGATGATATTAGGACTGGCAGTAACTGGTATAACTGTTGGTATAATTTTAGATCCTTATTCTCACCAAAAGCTTATACAAATCACATCTTCTCTAGCCATGATAACGAATATTATATCATTTATGAGTTTGCTAAACTTGGAAAAATCCCTGCAAAACAGTTCATATGACCCTGAGACAGAAGCTATTAATTCCAATGTATCCTTTATAGAGGGTATCAAAAAAGTATGGATGGAAAGAGAAGCAAGGCTTTTCACAATTTTCATTTTTATATCTATGGGTGCTTTTTCAATGCAAGATCCAATTTTGGAGCCTTTTGCGGGAGAGGTTTTCGGCTTTGCGGTTGGACAGTCAACAAAACTTGATGGATTTCATAAGATTGGGACACTAATTGGAATTATTTCAATTGTCCTTTGTCTTGCCAACCGCTTGGGGTCAGAAAGACTATGGCTTATTACCGGATGTCTTTTTTCTGCGCTTTCGCTTTTTATAATTTCATTTCTTGGGCTTACATTTACAGAACCGGGTATATTAAACTCAGTAGTTTTTTTCTTTGGTATATCTAACGGAGTTTTCACTGCAGGCATATTGGGAACGATGCTGCATTTGGCAAGTAGAGGTTCGGGTGATAATAAAGAAGGTACTCGAATGGGGATATGGGGGGCAGCTCAAGCTTATGCCACAATGATGGCCGTTTTTTTCAGCACACTATTAGTAGACATACTTAGTCTTATGATGAATTCAATTCCAAGCGTCTATGGAATAGTGTTTCTAACCGCTGCTAGCTTTTTTATAGCTTCGGCATATTTGGGCTCAATAATTATTAAAAAGGATGCGCCCGAACCAAATCAAAACATATTACAATCGGTGAGTTAAAATGATCTATGATATAACAGTGATAGGAGGAGGACCCTCCGGAGCAACAGCAGCAGAGCAATTGGCCAAAAAAGGTTTTAAAGTCGCATTGATCGATAGAGCCGGAAGAATAAAGCCCTGCGGAGGCGCCATTCCTCCAAGATTAATAGAAGATTTCGAAATACCTCAGTCTCAATTAGTTGCCAAGATTAAGACAGCAAGGATGATATCTCCAACAAATAGGAAGGTAGATATTCCAATAGAAAATGGTTATGTCGGGATGGTAGATAGGGAATTTTTTGATGAATATCTTAGGGAAAGAGCAGCGAAATGTGGGGCAAAACGCTTTACAGGCACATTTGTAAAATTATATAAGAATTCAGAATACACTAAAGTCGATTTTAATAATCACTCGACAAAGAAAATATCCACATTATTGACAAGATATGTGATTGGCGCAGATGGTGCCAAATCGAATGTTGCAAGAAATACAATCAAGGACGCACATAAAATCCCCTATGTTATAGCGTATCACGAGATAATAGAAGCCCCGAAAGCGACTAGTGAATATAACCCAGACAGATGTGATGTTATTTATAATGGGGATATATCACCAGATTTTTATGGATGGGTTTTCCCACATGGGAAATCGGCGAGCGTTGGAATGGGTACCGGCTTAAATAGCGTAAACTTAAAAAAGGCTACTACCGATCTCAGGACTCAAGCGGGACTCGACAAATGTTCAACCATCAGAAAAGAAGGAGCTCCGATCCCGCTTAAGCCATTGGAGAGGTGGGATAATGGGGATAATGTTGTACTTGCAGGTGATGCTGCCGGGGTAGTAGCACCCTCATCGGGCGAGGGCATATACTATGCAATGATAGGAGGTAAGTATGCTGCTGATGCGGTTGAAAAATGCTTGCTTAACGGACATTCAAAATATTTAACTTTAGCACGTAGGAATTTTATGAAAGAGCATAAAGCGGTTTTTCAGGTACTCGGTGCTATGCAAAACGCATATTATAGATCTGATGACCGGAGAGAGCGCTTTGTAACTTTATGCAAAGACATAGACGTTCAAAGAATAACTTTTGAATCTTATATGCATAAAAAACTATCTCGTTCAAGGCCAATAGCACATCTAAAAATAATGTTTAAAAATATTGCCCACCTCACCGGTATGGTTAAAGCCACATGAATATGAATTTTATTCCTGCATGGGATCGAGGGGTCCTTAAACCATTGGAAAAGCTAGAAGTTCACAAAAGAGGTCTAAGGCATAAAGCTGTCTCAGTATTCTTAATATCACATAATGACGTACTTCTTCAAAAAAGAGCATCAATGAAGTATCATACGCCTGGTTTATGGGCTAATACCTGCTGTACACATCCATTATGGTCCGAAGACCCTAAGGAGTGCGCTCACAGACGACTAAAAGAAGAGTTGGGAATAGAGGTGCCAGAGTTAGTCTATAAAAACAAAATCGATTATAAAGCTGATGTTGGAAATGGCTTAATCGAAAACGAGACTGTTGATGTATTTATTGGTTCAGTAAAAGAAAAAGATAAGCTAGAGATGCTTCTTAATCATAATGAAGTTGCTAAAGTAAAGTGGATTAGTTTTGAAAAGTTAAAAGAAGATATATCCCTATCGCCTTCTAAGTTTACACCTTGGCTGAAGATATACGTTCAAGATCATTTTGATCAAATTATAAATTAACCAGCTTATTTTATATTCTTAATTTTTTCGGTTCGTATATCGGCTATGCCTAAGCCATCAAGAATTGTTGTTGTAATACCTGTGACATCAAGCCCCGCTTCCTTATACATTACGTTTGGTGAAGCCTGATCTATAAATTTATCTGGTAAAAATAAACTTTTTACCTTTTGATTATTATTTACCATGTTATTTTTGAGTAGCCAGTCAACTACGTGGGATCCGAACCCACCGATGGATCCTTCTTCAAGAGTAATTAACAACTCATGGTTCTCTGAAAGCACTTTAATTAAATCTACATCCAGTGGTTTAGCAAATCTAGCATCTGCAACAGTTACCGAAATACCAAGTTGTTCTAACTCCTCAGACGCATCCAGTGCTTCTTTGAGATGTGCTCCAAAACTTAATATTGCAACCCTGGTTCCTTCTTTACAAATCCTTCCTTTTCCTAACTCTAGGACTTCACCTCTTTGGGGAAGGTCCACACCTATTCCCTCGCCTCTTGGATACCTAAATGATATGGGGCCCTCATTATACTCTGCTGATGTTCTTATCATATGCATTAGCTCTAACTCGTCTGCTGCTGCCATTACCACAAAACCTGGCAAATTAGAAAGGTAAGCAATGTCAAAAGAACCAGCATGCGTAGCACCATCAGCACCAACTAACCCAGCTCTATCAATTGCAAATCTTACTGGCAATTTTTGGAGAGCCACGTCATGAACAACCTGATCATATCCCCTTTGAAGAAAAGTTGAATAAATTGCGCAGAAGGGTTTCAAACCCCCGGCTGCCATACCAGCACAAAAAGTTACAGCATGTTGTTCTGCTATTCCCACATCGAAGGTCCTACCAGGGAAACTATCCTGAAAAATATTTAATCCAGTACCTGAAGGCATAGCCGCTGTAACAGCAACAATTTTCTCATCAATGGTTGCCTCTTTTACAAGTGTTTGACCAAAGATGGATGTATATGATGGTGCATTTGATTTGCCTTTATGCTGCTTTCCCGAAGCGACATCAAATTTTGAGACACCGTGATATTTATCCGCAGATGTTTCTGCTGGTGCATATCCAGCTCCTTTTTTTGTAACACAATGAATTAGAACTGGTCCCTCAGACCTAGTTTTTACTGTTCTTAAAACTGGTAATAGTTGATCTAAGTCATGTCCATCTATTGGTCCGACATATGAAAAACCCAAATCTTCGAAAAAAGTGTTACCCGTTCCGCCAGCTAGTCCTGTTATCAAACCTCTAGCACGTTTTGCCCCTTCTCTAAGAGGCCCAGGGAGTGATTTCGCAAAATTCTCAGCTAATTCCTTAAGAGTATAAAATTGTTGGTTTGCATATAGGCTAGATAAATATTTTGACATAGCACCAACTGGTGGAGCAATAGACATTTCATTGTCATTCAAGATCACAAAAAATCTTCTCCCTTCAGCGCCTGCGTTATTCAGCGCTTCGTAAGCCATTCCAGCACTTATTGATCCATCACCAATAACTGCAACAGCATCTCCTGTTGCCATACCCATATCTCTAGCTACAGTAAACCCTAAGCCTGCAGATATTGACGTGGATGAATGAGCTGCACCAAAAGGATCATAATCACTTTCACTCCTCTTTGTAAATCCTGACAGTCCACCTTCTTGTCTCAGGGAATTCATTTTTTCTCTTCGACCGGTAATTATTTTGTGCGGATAACATTGATGTCCAACATCCCATACCAACTTATCATGCGGTGTATTAAATACTGAATGTATTGCAACTGTTAGCTCTACAACTCCCAGGCTAGATCCTAAATGTCCTCCTGTCTCGGAAACCGCTCTAATTGTTTCATTGCGCAATTCTATAGCAAGTTTTTTGAGATCTAAATCTGAAAGGTGCCTAAGATCAGCAGGGTAATTTATTTTATCAAGAAGTGTAGGTTTCATAACTAAGATGTGTACCTTATTTTTCACGTGGAGGAAACATTTCCTCCACGTGAGTTTAGAATAATCTAACTGGGCCCGTTATACAAGCCACCTTCGACAGCAAAACCATGAAGTACTGCCCAACTAAACCAGTCGTCGACAACCGTTCCAGTTAGTAATATGCCTATACCACCGGTAATAGGACAAAGAATTGCGAACCACCAAGCCCATCTATGAATTCCTTCCATAGAAGCGTTAAAGCCCATGGTCCATCTCCAGAACAAAGCTGCACGTTCAGAGGCGGTGCCACGATCATAGATTTGTTCGAGTTCCCTGTCTCCTCCCATTCTAGAGGTAGCTAATATCGTGGCTCCATGCATTGCGAAAAGTAGAGCAGAGCCATATAGAAAGACGATACTTAGTGCGTGAAAAGGATTATAGAATAAATTGCCATGATTTAAAGAAAGGTAATTCGTCCAATCTAGATGTGGAAAAATTCCATAAGGAACCATTTCCGACCAAGTGCCCATCGCCACGGGTCTAAAAAGACCAATTACGAGAAATAGCCATATTGCTGCAGCAAAAGCCCAACAAACATGTTTCCCCATTCCCAATTCATTGGCCCGCAGGTATGATCTAATCCACCAACTTAAAACCGCTATTAACAGACAAGTACTTGCAATTAAGTATAATCCGCCTTCCCAAATGGGTGGAAAGCCAAGGCCATATTCCTCACCAGGAGGATCAAGAGAAATCCACCATAAATCCCTCCATAAGGCTTGCCATGACCAATCAACTGATTGGAGCATGCCTACTCCTGTCAGAAAAAACCACGCTGTTCCCAAGAACAACGCAATCGTTCCAAACATGCCCAGATGAATTGGACCCAGCTGGGCATTTCCAATATACCCCAGTAATGAGGAGAATCGTGGCTCGACACCTCTCTCTTTTGCCACTATTCCTCTTTCGTCAAGACCCATTTCTGCCGGTCCACGAACCTGAACCTGTGTTAAAATATTGTGGTACTCTGCCATTCTATCCTCCTATACTTGCAAATGTGAAGAAATTTGGCCACCAATCCCACCATTCAATCCAGCTCTCGCCATCTGGCATTAACCAAGAAGGTCCCGATATTATAATACAAATCCCTGACCACCAGCCGGCACTAAGGGCAACGAATAA
>CACIAQ010000032.1 GCA_902584635.1 uncultured Alphaproteobacteria bacterium | reverse complement strand
AGTAGAATCATTAAGCGAGTTAAAGGAACAAATGCTTGCGAGAACAAATTTTTGATTGATAGCGGGCTATGGCGCAGTCTGGTAGCGCGTTCGTCTGGGGGACGAAAGGTCGTGAGTTCAAATCTCGCTAGCCCGACCAAAAAATGAGCAACCAGATGCTTTTTAAAAGAAAAGGTGCACTTCCTGCACAACAAATAATAGGTTTACATCGGCGATCTTGCATAAAATGTTCTAAGCCTTTAGTGCATGGCCAGATCCAGCCAGCAAGTATGGATTTACGTTTGTCTAAAAAATGTTGGGAAGTTGAAGCCTCATTTTTACCAGGACACAAAACCGTCAAGCAAAAACTATCAAAATTAAAAAAAAGAGCAATAGACATTAGCTCTTTTAAAACACTTACAAGAGGCAAGATTTATATTATTGAAATACAAGAAGAATTAAGTTTGCCAGGTAATATTTCGGCAGTAGCTAATGCCAAAAGTTCAACAGGAAGGTTAGACATATTAACGAGACTAATCTCAGACAACTCAAGTTGCTTTGATCGCATCAGCAAGGGATATAAAGGGAAAATTTATGTGGAGATAGCTCCTATATCATTTTCTATTATTATAAAGGAGGGGATAATGTTGAACCAGCTCAGATTTCACAATGAGCAGAAGGTTATAACTGATGGACAACTAGAAAAGCTAAACTCTAAATTCAATATCGTAGAGAATACAACGCAAATAGACAATGGCATTACAATCTCAGTGAACTTGAATAGTAAAAAAGATGACCCTATTGGGTTCAGGGCAAAAAAAAATTGCCCAGCGATTAATTTGAGCAAGCTAAATCACTATAAAGTAGAAACCTTTTGGGAACGACTGTTTTCAAAAAAAGGTTATGTTACTTTGGTTCCAGGAGCATTTTATATTTTGAGAAGTAAAGAGTACATTACAATTCCACCTCAAACTGCTGCTGAGATGGTTCCTTATGAAGTAAGGATGGGAGAGTTTCGTGTACATTACGCTGGATTTTTTGATCCTGGTTTTGGTTTTACCAATAATATTGGTGGGGAACGCTCGAAGGCAGTGCTGGAAATTAGATGTCACGAAACCCCATTTATACTCGAAGACGGCCAGATTATTGGTAAGCTAATATTTGAAAGACTATCCAGTACACCGAACTCTATGTATGGAGAAAAAATTGGGTCTAATTATCAAGGCCAAACACTCAAGCTATCAAAGCATTTTGAAAACTGGTAGAGGTTTTATTTTTGATTAAGTTTTTTTACGGACAAGCCTAGATCTTTTAGCTCCTTAACTCCAGGAAGATCCTTAGTGCTGCTCAAATCGAAATAATCTAGAAACTTGTCCGTTATCTGAAAAGTTATGGGACGACCTGGGCTTGATTTCCTTTTACCAAACTTAATCCATTCCAAATCCATAAGTAAATCGATGGTGCCAGATCCTACACTTACCCCTCTTATTTCTTCTATTTCTAGTTTAGTAACTGGTTGATGATATGCAATAATAGCTAATGTTTCTCTTGCAGCTCGTGATATGTTCCTTCTGGTAACCTTCTTTGTAAGAAATAGGTGATCTAAATCTTTTGCCGTTCGCAGGACAATAGAATTACCTACACGTTTTAAATTAACTCCTCTTGTTTCATAATGCTTTTGTAATTTTTCAATTACCGACTCTACATCTACATTATCAGGCAAATTTTTCTCTAAATCTTTTAAGGGGAGTGGCTCTGAAGACGTGAATAATAATGCTTCCAAAACTCTTTCTGCATTTTTATTGCTCAAAGATAACTCCACTAAACTTTATATACATTTCTAATTCTAGTTAACTCCAAACTAGCAAATATATTTGATTGCTTAATCTGAATTTCGCCTATTTTTGTATACTCCAGTATTCCACAGAAAATAGTTGCTGCACACCGCTTAGCGTTAATCCCTGACAGAGCATGGACTTCCTTAACCAAATTTGAAAAGCTTACCGATACATTTGACCCCTTCACTTTTTGATCTATAAAACTTATCGCTTTGTCTAAAAACAAATACTCCTCATTTGCATCAATTGGAACTGTATAATTCTTCTTATCCACAATAGCTAAATAGGATTTTAGTATATCTCCAAGCGGTACAATTAAAAAATGCTCTTTAATCACTTTCTTATCCCTATATATATAGCTCGGAAAAAAATTCTGCAAAAATTGAGGCCTATCAAATAACCATGTAGCTTTTTCTCTTATTTTAACTAACCTTTGAAGTCTAAGTGTTATTAATTCGTTGATCTTTTCTGAATCGTCCTTTTCAAGCTCGTCCTCCGGAATAATTAACTGACTTTTTAATAACGTAAGCCACGCGGCCATCACTAGACAATCGCCAGCAGATTCTAACTTAAACTTATACCTTTGATCCCTAAGATAATTTAAAAATTGATCAGCTAAAATTCCCAGCTGCAATTTTTTCAGATCTACCTTCTGGCTCTTTGCAAGTGAAAGTAAAAGATCCAATGGGCCCTCAAATCCATCCAAACATACATGTAGCTCAGACTTAGTAAGATCGTCATGTCCTTTTGAATTATCCATTTATTAAGCAGTTAATATCTTATTAATTTAATAATAGGCAAGAAAACTGTCTGCTAGACAGTATTGAACACAATTTCGAACCTGCATCTTCAGAATCAATATTCATTAATTCAACTGTATAAAATTCTTTTTCGTCTTTAAATCTCTCAAATATTTTTAAGTTGTTTATATCGATCAATGTGTCGTTTCTTTTTTTTATGAATTGTTTAAATTCATTTGCTTGTAACAAAGAATCGAATGAACCCAAATAAAGTCTCGGATTAACTCGTTGATTTGATTCTATTAATACATCATTTTCATCAACGTCTCCATTAATGACCTCTTTAAGTGCATCCTCTATAGCTAAAGTTAAATTTTTTTGATCACCTTCTCTAAGTTCATTGATGTTTATTTTTTTCCTAAGGTTTACAAAATTTTGTTCAGTCTTATTTAAAGTAATTTTATTTTTTTCTGATATTATAGGACCATTCTCAAAGTTTTTGTAAATTGATAAATCTTCGTCATTAAATGACTTACCACCTGGTTTAGCTGGCTCAACTCTTAAATCCCCTTTTATCGCGTTTATTATGGGTAATTTATTTATATTATTTTCGGGAATTTTTATGGCCCAATATGCAATTAGGCATATTATCGCTAATGAAATACAGCTAACAAACCAACCTCCTATCAATAAGGTATAGTCTAATACCGACTTCTTCTCTGAGTTACGAGATATTATATTGGCTGCCTGTTCGCTCATTTTTTCTTTTTGTTTTCGATATTAATACATTTCGTCTAAAGGGACAATACCTAGTAGTGAAAGTCCGTTCTTTATTACTATTTGAGTAGAATAAGCCAAAGCGAGACGTTTAATACATAATTCCTGAGATCCCTCGACTATAAATCTGTAGGGGATAGATTCACTCGAGGACTGGTATAAACTGTGAAAAGAAGAAGCGACCTCGTTCAAATAAAAAGCTATTCTGTGAGGTTCATGATATCTGGCTGCTTGTCTAACCACATTTGGCCATTCTGAAAGTTTTTTTATCAGAGCTAGTTCATTCTCCAAAAAGGGAAGTGTTTTTTTATGCAAATCACCTAATTCATCTAGCGGCCATAGCTTTAATTCCTTTGCTCGTTTTAAAACGGACACAATTCTGGCGTGAGCATAATTCACATAAAATACCGGGTTATCTTTTGACTTGGATAGCATTAAATCAATATCAAAATCTAAAGGCACATCATTATTCCTACTGAGCATGACAAATCGTATAACGTCAGAGCTTACTTCCTTCAACAGATCTTGGATAAGTATATAGTCACCCGCTCGTTTTGACATCTTTAGGACTTTTTTATTTTTTATTAATTTAACCAGTTGCACCAGCTTAACTTCGAATTCAACTGGCTTCTCTGAAAACGCTTTAATAACGGCTTTTAAACGACTTACATATCCACTGTGGTCTGCTCCCAAAATATCTATGACCATATCAAATCCCCTTTTTATTTTATCAGCATGATAAGCCAAATCAGGTGCAAAATAGGTCCAAGACCCATCTGACTTCTTTATTGGTCGATCGATATCGTCATCAAAATTGGTTGACTTAAACAACAGTTGCTCCCGCACTTTCCAATCAGTGTATGTCTTACCTTTAGGTGGATCAATTGTACCTTTATAAATCAGCCCCTTACCTTTGAGTGTGTTAAGGGATATCTCTATTCCATTTGATTCGATCATTGCCTGCTCAGAAAAAAAATTATCCATCTGTATATTCAAAGATCTCAGATCCGCTTTTATCACTTCCATCATGTGCCCTATAGAAAAACTACGTATAATTTTATCGCGTTCAACCTCTGCGAGATTTTTGAGCTTCTTTCCATAGTTGGCTATAAGCTTTTCAGCTATTGGTATAAGATAATCTCCTGGATAAGACTCTTCAGGAAGCTCCGTAGCTTCCCCAAGCTTTTCTAAATACCTATAATATACTGTTCTCACTAAAATACCAATCTGTGCACCGCCATCATTGACATAATATTCTCGAGTGACTTCAAAACCTACAAACTCCAATAGTCTGGAAAGAACATCCCCAAAAACGGCACCTCTTACGTGTCCAAGATGAAGGGGACCTGTAGGATTAGCAGATACAAATTCTAAGTTGACTTTTTTTCCATTACCAAAGCTAACTTCGCCATAGCAATTATCGTTAGACATGATTTCTTCTATGAGACTATGCCAGAACTTGGGATTGATTTTGATATTCAGAAAACCTGGGCCATCAAGCGATATGTCATCTATAAGCTCTTCATCCCTTAACTTTAATTTTATTAAATCTCCAAGATCTTTAGGGTTTAAGGAAAGCATTTTTCCTAGAACCATCGCTGCATTTGTAGAATAATCCCCTTGATGCAGTTTCTTTGGTCGCTCCACAACAATATTATTGATGTTTAATGGTTGTATTAGTTTTTTTTTCTCAACTAACTCATACACAATATCATGGATTTTCTCTCTTAAAATATTGACAATGTCCAATTTTTGTTCCCTCAGGTTCTTTTCAATTATTATAATAATTTCACATTCTTATTCGATCAAAAGTCTCTAGTGCTTCTTTATCAGTCATACTTGCAATGAAGTCACCAAGCAAATTTAGTTTTCTGTGTTTCAAATTTTTGAATTTTGAATAATAATTATTTCCCAAAAATGTTGCTGGTATTTTATCAAGGTTATCAAAATAGTGTGCAAATAATACGTTTACCACTTCACCTGCTTGACTTCTCATGGAATTAATTTCCTCACTCCTATATAAGTTTTTAAAGAGATAACCCTTTAATTCTATAAATTTTTTTACCGTAGAAGAGGAAAATGCAATTTGATTTTGTAAAGTCATATCAGCTGCATTTTTTTTTAGATTTTTGATGTTCTTGAATGAGCATGAGATTAAGTCGTTTACCAAATATTTGATTAAGTCTCTGCAGGCCTGAGCAATTGAAAGCGATTCCGAATCTTCGAACAGAGGTCGTGAAACTAAAAACTCCCCGAAAAACGGACAGTTCTTTAAACTGGCATACGATAAAATTCCTGCTTCATATCCATCCGCAATATCATGAGCACAATAAGCTATATCATCAGACAATGATGCAACTTGTGCCTCAAGAGAAGGAGATAAACTTAAATATCTAGCACCCATCTTTCCCAAAAATATATTTTCGTCCCAAAACGCCTTTATTACTTTATTTTTTTTATCAATAGGTCCATTATGCTTTACTATTCCATCTAGAGACTCGAAACATAAGTTAAGCCCATAAAAATTTGAGTATTGTCGCTCTAATATCGTGACTACTTTAAGTGTCTGTAAATTATGATCAAAACCCCCAATATCATGCGTAAGACTATTCAGTCTTTCTTCGCCAGTATGACCAAAAGGTGGATGACCTAAGTCATGAGCAAGGGCGATGGTCTCACAAAGATCAATATTTAGACTAAGGTAGTTTGCAATAGTTCTTGCTATCTGACTAACTTCAAGGGTATGTGTGAGCCGAGTTCTGAAGATATCATTGGTAGTAGAAAAAAAGACCTGGGATTTGTTTTGTAACTTCCTAAAAGCCTTGGAGTGGATGATCCTATCTCTATCTCTCTGGAAGGGAGATCTTATAGAACAAGGTGCTTCTTGATGCACTCTTCCTAAAGACTTATTGGGATCAGATGCTATATTCAAATAACTCTCTATGCTTGCCTATTCAACTAGACAAGTATATATTACGCTTAGGTTTGATATGTAAAGAAAGAAAAAATGAAATTAAGAATACCTCCAACTGTAACAGACAGAGCCTTCAACAAAATTGCAAGTTCTTGTAGCAGCAAGACCTTGAGAATCGCGGTAAAAGGTGGTGGTTGTTCGGGCTTTCAGTATGTTTTTAATGTTATTGAAAAGGTTAATGAAAACGACCAGGTTTTCCAAAAAGAAGACTGCAGAGTTATTATAGATAAAACTTCTTTACAGTTTTTAGAGGGTGCAGAAATTGATTACTGCGAAGAACTTATAGGATCAAGCTTTAGAATTAATAATCCAAACGCTACTTCATCATGTGGATGTGGAACGAGTTTTTCCTTCTCGCCTTCATTTGAATAGATATATAGATGAAAATAGTCACCTTTAACGTCAATGGTGTGCGAGCAAGAATTCACACGCTAATAGAGTGGCTTAAAAATACAAGCCCTGAAGTTGTAGCTCTTCAGGAAATAAAAATTCAGGATACTGACTTTCCTCTATCTAGTTTTGAGAAGCTTGGCTACCACTGTTACCTCAATGGACAAAAATCATTTAATGGTGTTGCAATCCTAACAAAAGAGAAAGCTAAATTGTCAAGTAAAATTTTGCCTGGTAATAATGAAGATGAACAAAGCCGATTTATTGAAGTTTATTACAAAAAAAAGAGATTTATATGTATTTATCTACCAAATGGTAATCCAAAAGGTACAGAAAAGTTTTTATATAAGTTGGAGTGGATGGATAGGTTAAATGACTATTGCCACCAAGCCCTTAAATCTGAAGAAGAGATTATTGTTCTGGGAGATTTTAACGTAATCCCCCAATATAATGACTGTAAATACCCAGCACAATGGGAAGAAGATGCATTATTTGCACCTGAAATAAGGGCAAAATTTAATTATCTGCTTAACTTAGGATATTTAGATGCAATAAGAATTCTGGATGACACTGATTCAATATTTACTCAGTGGGATTACAGGGCTCAAGCTTGGAGAGAAAATAACGGCGTAAGAATTGACCATATACTTTTAAGTCCAAATGCAGCTGATAAATTGGAGAACAGCTGGATTGAAACATCTTTGAGAGACAAAAACAAACCATCGGATCACGTTCCTGTTTGGGCTTTGCTTAAATAGAAAGATTAGCCCTTAAAGTTATAAAGCCAATCTAGCCTCTTGAAAAAGAGGCTTGGAAGAAACGCTATTATAAAGCGCAAATAAAGAAAAAAAATCCATCTAAACATTTTTCGTTCTAAGTGATAGATCTTTTCGTTCAGCCTGGAGACTTTGTCAAGTTTTTGCAATCGCTTCACTCTTTTTTTAGAGTATTTTTTTAAAGCTTTCTCTATGTCTAATGGATATTCTCTTATACAATTTGCCAACACCCAGCTGTCCTCCAAGGCTTTGTTGGCGCCCTGAGCCATATATGGCAACATCCCTAACGCTGCATCGCCTACCAAAACTACATTTTTTTTCTGAACCGACGAGGGTATCCCACTCTCTATTATAGGCCACTTGTAGATTGTTTTTACATTGGAGAAACAAGCTTCAAGATTTTCATCCAATTCAAAATCATCTAAGAATTGTTTCTTTGTTACCTTTTCTTTCCAATGGTTTGCAAGATGCCCCTTTTTTTCTCTTTTGCAGAAAACAAAATTAATTGTCCCATCTAAATCAGTTGGATACGTTACAAAATGTCTACCTCTGCCAAAGAATAGATTGACATTATTTCTTAAAAAAACAGGGGGTAAGTTTTTTTTACTTAATACGAATCTGTAAGCAGATTGTGAAATGCTCCGCTCCTTATTTTCTTTAAAAACAATTTTTTTCCAATTTGAGCTTACTCCATCAGCAACAACTATTAGATCTTTCTTGACTTTCTCCCCATTGCAAAAAATAGACACACTTTGCTCGTCTTGCGCAATCAAAGGAAGCGCTTCTGAACCAAAATTTATCTTTATTTTCTCTGCTTTTACTTTTTCGAGTAAAATTTTTATCAGGTGAGATCGATGTAAAGCAGTAAAAGGCCTGCCATACCGCCGCTTTAATCGGTTTAATATCTCTAACCTACCAATACTTCTTAAACCGTCCTCGTCAAATAAGCACAAATTATCAGGCTTCAAACCACCTTTAACTACTGCTTCTCCCACATATAACTTTTCCAGAACAAATAAACCATTTGAGGTGATCTGAATACCTGCACCTTCTTTTTTAAGCAACTTATCCTTTTCAAATATTGTTACGTCGCAACCCAATTGTCTAAGGAGCAAGCCAGTGGCCAATCCAGCTATTCCAGCGCCAACGACCGCGACTTTTAAATTGGAAGTTTTGCAGAGACCCAATTTTTTTTTTAATCGTCCCTATGATCTCTTTCACGCCTCTCATGTCGCTCTTGAGCTTCAACGCTTAATGTCGCTATAGGTCGAGCATCCAACCTTTTCAATGATATAGGCTCGCCAGTTTCGTCACAGTAGCCATAGGAACCATCTTCTATTCTTCTTAAAGCAGCTTCAATCTTAGATATTAGCTTTCTTTGCCTGTCTCTGGTTCTTAGCTCCAATGCACGATCCGTCTCCTCTGAAGCCCTGTCAGCTAGGTCTGGAATATTCCTGGTCTCTTCTTTCATTCCCTTTATAGTATCTTTGCTCTCTGACAATATAGACTTTCTCCAATCAAGAAGTTTATTTCTAAAATACTCCACTTGATCTTCATTCATAAAAGGCTCTTGATCAGAAGGCCTGTAGTCTTCAGTTAAAAATTCTTTTGACTTTATAAAATCTAAACCCATAATTCCCCCAACAAGATAGATTAGAAATTTAATGTATTTTAATATATATATATTCGATAATACAAATTTTGGCATTTGTCACTACAAGATTTAAAAAATTTTATTGGATGAGAAAGGAAATTTTTATGAAGTTTGAAGGTACATCGGAATACATCTCTACAGATGATTTGACTTTGGCGGTTAATGCATCGATTACTTTAGAAAGACCTCTTTTGGTGAAAGGAGAACCAGGTACAGGAAAAACCGAACTTGCCAGACAAATCGCTGAAAGTCTTTCACTTCCAATAATAGAATGGAATATCAAGTCCACAACCAAAGCCCAACAGGGGTTATACGAGTATGATGCTGTAAGCAGATTAAGGGATAGTCAATTAGGTGATGAAAGAGTTAAGAACATAAAAAATTACATAAAGAAAGGCAAAATCTGGGAAGCCTTCGAGACAGATGGTAAAGCCGTTCTTTTGATAGATGAAATAGACAAGGCAGATATTGAATTTCCAAATGATCTTCTTCAAGAGTTAGACAAAATGGAGTTTTTTGTTTACGAAACTGGGGAGACAATACGCGCATCCAATCGGCCTATCGTTATAATTACGTCTAATAATGAAAAGGAATTACCAGACGCATTTTTAAGAAGATGTTTTTTCCATTTTATTCAATTTCCTGAAAAAGAGGTGCTTGAGAAAATAGTTGGTGTTCATTTTCCCAATGTTAAGAAGAATTTATTGGAAGCAGCACTGAACCAGTTTTTTGAAGTAAGAGAAGTTCCAGGTTTAAAAAAGAAACCGTCCACGTCAGAGATGTTAGACTGGCTTAAACTGTTATTAGTTGAAGAGCTTAATGCCGACGATCTAAAAATGGATGGGAAAAATATTTTACCAAAACTACACGGAGCACTTCTTAAAAACGAACAAGATGTTCATCTTTTTGAAAGACTAGCGTTTATGGCTAGAAGAAATAATGAAAGCAATTAAAGATAATGTTTTTAGCTTCAATGACTATATTGGGACTGATAATGGGAATCCTTATAAACCGCAAGCGTAAAACGTTAGATATCTTGCATAGATCCACGGTACTTTCTATAATATTTTTTATAATGGGGATCGTGATTGCAATTATTTTTGGTAAATAAATAAGGTTCGGCATGTTTTTAAATCTTTTTAACGAAATGAAGAATGCTAAAGTTCCCGTTTCTCTTCGGGAGTACTTAACATTCTTGGAAGCACTCACCGCAGGTGTCGCAATATTTGATGTTAACGATTTTTACTATTTGGCTCGTAGTACGCTTGTCAAAGACGAAAGGCATATCGATAGATTTGATCAAGTCTTTTCACACGTATTTAAAGGCTTAGAAGCTATTGAAATAGAGGAAATTTTCAAAAAAATTGAAATCCCACATGAATGGATTAAAAAGTTGGCTGAAAAAACTTTATCTAAAGAGGAGATGGAAAAGATAAATAGTTTAGGTAGTTTTGAAAAACTTATGGAAACACTGAAGAAGCGCTTGGAAGAACAAAAGGATCGCCATCAGGGAGGCAATAAATGGATAGGTACTGCAGGCACATCTCCATTTGGAGCCTACGGGTATAATCCGGAGGGAATACGTATTGGCCAACATGAAAGTAGGAATAAGAGAGCTGTGAAGGTCTGGGATAAAAGAGAATTTAAGAATTTCGATAGTGATATAGAGCTCGGCACAAGAGGAATGAAAGTAGCTCTAAAAAGGCTTAGAAGATGGGCTAGAGATGGTGCGGACGAAGAACTTGATCTAGAGAATACAATTAGTTCCTCCGCGAAAAGCGGCTTTATTGACGTTAGAACTAGACCTGAACGTAGAAACTCAATTAAAGTTATAATATTTTTTGACGTTGGTGGGTCTATGGATGCCTATATCAGGCAGGTGGAGGAGTTATTTTCAGCGGCAAGAACCGCGTTTAAGCATCTCGAATACTATTATTTTCACAATTGTCTGTATGAAGGAGTGTGGAAAAACAATCATCGGCGTTGGACCGAACAAACACCTACTACTGAAATAATGAATACATATGGTAAGGACTACCGCTGTATTTTTGTAGGAGATGCTTCGATGAGTCCGTATGAAATTGAGTATCCGGGGGGAGCGAATGAACATTATAACGCCGAGTCTGGGCGAACATGGCTTGAGAGAGCTATTACAAAATGGCCAAATTATTTATGGATAAACCCTACCAATAAAGAACAATGGGAATACACACACTCTACTCATATTATAAAAGACATATTTGAGGATAAAATGGTTCCACTTACACTCAATGGCTTGAAAGAAGGCATGAGGCATCTATCATAATTAAAATGATTACCAAAATTCTTCCCATAGTTTTATTAATAGCAGTCTTTTATATAGGTTCCATTTACTCATCTAGAAATTTAAGCAAGAAGCTTGAGAAAAAATCTCAGGTTTTCCATGATCCTGTTATTGATAATTATTTAACAACATTTAGATCAGTACTAAATCTGCGCAATTTAAAGGTTTTTGTGCTGAATGAGAAACAAATTAATGGTTTGGTAACGCCCAACGGTAACATTTATATAACACAAGGCTTTATCGACCAATATAAGGCAGGGAGGGTTTCAGGTGTTGAACTGACCTCAGTTATTGCTCACGAACTGGGGCACTTAGCGCTTGGGCATACAAAAAAGCGCTTGATCACTTTTTCTGCAATAAGCGCTATCTCAATGGTTTTTTCCAGTATAATGAGTAGGCTTATACCGTACCTAGGATCAATACTTGGACGGTACTTATCTCAGGTCCTTATTTCTGGACTTTCTAGAAAAGATGAATTTGAAGCGGACTCATATGCT
The DNA here is from genome assembly GCA_902584635.1 of uncultured Alphaproteobacteria bacterium. GTDB lineage: Bacteria > Pseudomonadota > Alphaproteobacteria > Rhodobacterales > Rhodobacteraceae > CACIJG01. The sequence continues at coordinate 10,765 of CACIAQ010000032.1, read as the reverse complement.
TCCGCTCTACTAATTAAATCTGGCATTGGTATTGCTCCGCAAATTAGCTTACTTAGGAAATTGGAAAAATTAACCGGTATAGTTTCACCCAACATTACTTGGACACTCAGTCATCCTTCGCCTTACCAAAGAATAAAAGCAATCCAAAACTTAGAAGCTTCTTGGATAACTAGCCTTAAAGATCAAAATTAATTTCAGTTCCACGCTTTGAACAAGCTTCAAACCAATCAATCATATAATCTTTGTGAGACCTTAAAACCGATACAAGTATTTCGTCTAAAGATTTAATTAAAATATTGATTTGTATTTCACCCAATCTTGTTCTAAAAAAATTCCTTTCAGCTATTTCTAGCTTGCCCAGGTCTAACGGAACTCCCTTTCGTAATATATCCATGGCTCTATTACCCTTAATTAAAAACCAAGACCTAAGATCTGTTGTATATTCAGCAACTCCAGTTGTTAAGTTCATCTGCTTTTGAAATTGATTAAGCAACCCCTCATTTTCTTTTTTTTCGCTTAACAAGAGATACTCATCATTTGAAATCCAGCAAAGCGTTAATTTATTCTTCTCTATTGCCTTTTGAACTGATGGAAGCTTTATTCCGATTTTTCTTTGAATAACATTTAAACTCTTTTTATCCTCTTGATAGACTCTTATATTTAATGAACTTATGGACCCAATTACATAAATGTCTACAAATATATCACCCCTTATTCTATCCATCATGTTTAGTACCCTCAGGATCATAAAAATTAGGGTCCACTATCTTTGCAAAGGTGCTCTCTTTTGACGAACTCTCAAACTCCAGAGTTGATCCTTTTCTAGACCTACCATTTTCTATTAACCCAAGTGCTATTGATCTCTTCAATGTAGGCGAGAAATATGTTGAGGTCACATGTCCAATAGCTTTACCATCTTCAACAGCGTGACATCCGTCTGGAAGAACTTTGTCTTTATCAAGGGTAAGTATGCCAACTAATTGCTTTCTTAAAATAGAATTAAGGTGAGGTAAGCTAAACGCTTTTTTTCCTATAAAGTCATTTTTCTTCTTTGAAACAATCCACTCCATTCCCAAGTCATGAGGAGTAACGGTGCCGTCCGTTTCATCTCCAACGACTATGAAACCCTTTTCAGCCCTTAAAATGTGAAGAGCCTCAGTTCCATATGGTTGTACTTTGTATTTCTTGCCTGCCTTCACAAGCTTATTCCATAACTCTTCAGCTTGATTGGAATTAACCGCTAATTCGTAAGACAGCTCACCTGAAAAGGATACTCTGTAAATCCTTACCCATATATCGTCGATATTAGTTTCTATGAAATTCATAAAAGGGAGTTTTTCAGCGGATAAATCAATGGATCTGAAGGTTTGTAATAACTCCCTAGCTTTTGGACCTGCAACGGCTATTTGTGAGTATTGTTCGGTTAAATTGACTATAAATACCTTTAAGTGATGCCACTCTGTCTGAAGCCATTCCTCTAACCAGGCATAAACCCTATCCGCACCTCCAGATGTTGTGTGACATAAAAATGTTTGATCATTGAGTCGGACTACAACACCATCATCAAAAACAAACCCTGCCTCATTACACATTATACCATATCGGCATTTTCCAGCTATCAGAGTTGACATCAAATTTGTGTAAATTAAATCTAAAAATCGACCAGCATCAGGTCCTTTGACCAAAATTTTGCCAAGCGTTGATGAGTCAAGAAGACCAACATTTTTTCTAACGCTTAAAACTTCACGATTTAGTGTTTCTTCCAAACTCTCTTTACCTTTGGGATATGCGTATGCTCTTCTCCAGTCTGCTACGGGTTCCCATATTGCGTTGTTTAACGAATTCCATTTGTCGATAGGAGTTTTTCTAACAGGCTTAAACAGCTTTTTTGCATATTGGCCAGCAATTAATCCGAGCGGAATTGGTTTATATGGGGGTCTAAAAGTTGTGTGCCCAATTTTATCAACAGGTTTTCCTAAGCTTTGTGATAATACGTAAATACCATTGATGTTTGATGTTTTGCCTTGATCCGTTGCCATTCCTAAGGTGGTGTATCTTTTTGCATGTTCTACATTCTCAAACCCTTCTTGTGCAGCGAGCTGCAAATCACTAAGTTTCACATCATTTTGGAAATCGATAAACATCTTGTTTTGTTTGTCTTTAGACGCTCCATGAGGTAATACAAATGTCGGGATTGTTCTTTTTTCTGGCTCTTTAGAAAATATGTTTGTCTCAATATATCGTTTTGACTTAATCTTTAATCGTGAGGACAATTGATTGATTTTGCGTGGGACTTGATCTTGGATATCATAATCACTAAAGACACCTGCACAGGCACCAAGAGCCAACATATTGGTTTCACCTTCCCTACCTGTTGGTGTGTTTTCAGGATCAGGTTTATAAAACCCACATTCACCATCCCATACAAGTTTTCCTCCACAATGTGACCAAAGATTTACATTTGGCGTCCATCCACCAGAAACAGCTATTGCATTACAGGGGATCAATTCTTCAATTGTTCCTTCACCATTTACAGAACAAATACCTATAGCAGACACTTTTCTTTTACCTTCAACCTTACCTATGCATTTCCCAAATAGTATTCTAATGCCTAAACCCTTAGCCTCTTTAACGATTGGGTTATCAGAAGAAGCTCTTGCATCTAGCACCACCGGTATGTCAATGCCTCTATGCTTCAGTTCTATCACAGTTTTATAAGAGTAATCATTATTGGTTGTGAGCACTAATCGATCACCTAATAAAACACCGTATTTTTGTAAGTAATCGCAAACTGACATGGCTAACATTATTCCAGGCAAATCGTTATCTGGAAATACTAATGGTCTTTCAATGGCACCAGTGCAAAGAATAATTGTTTTTGCTCGAATTTTCCATAATGCTTTTTTAGAAGCTATATTACCATGTTGATTTTCTTCATAAGCCAATACAAAACCATGATCGAAAATACCGGTAACAGTGGTATTTAATTTAACAGAAATATCCTGGGACTTTTTCAAAATTTCCATACTGCTTTTATGTAATTTTTTGTATCGCTCTTGGTTCCCCGATTTGCAATCCTCCAGGTACCTTCCACCTATTACACAATCCTTTTCACATAGCATTATTGAAAGACCTCTGTCCCTAAGTGCTTTAGCAGCTGTTATGCCTGCTAACCCACCTCCGATTATAAGTACATCTGTATGGTGATAAATATGTTCATAATGCTCCTCATCATACTCTACTGGTGCTTTCCCTAACCCGGATGCTCGTCTAATCATTGGCTCGAAGAGATACTTCCATGCTGCTCTTGGCCACATAAAAGTTTTATAGTAAAAGCCTGCAGCAAAGAATCTAGAGAATAAATTATTAATTGAAAGGAAATCAAATTTTAACGACGGCCAGTGATTTTGCGTTTCGACATTCATATTTTGTTTAAGTTTTACCTCTGTGGCTCTGATATTCGGTTCGAAAAAGGACCCTTCTCCTATTCCCATAAGGGCATTTGGTTCTTCTTCACCCGCCGAGAAAATACCTCGTGGCCGATGGTACTTAAAGGATCTTGCCACGAAGAGTTCATTATTGGCTAGCAGAGCAGACGCAACTGTATCGCCATCAAAACCCTTAAGATTTTTTCCATTAAATCTAAAATCAACTGTTTTTTTTCTGTTTATTCGAGAACCTTCATGTGGCAGTCTAGAACTCATTTTACCCAACCCTTGAAGTCAACTCTCGAACGCCGTATGTTTGCTAGAATAGATTTAGGTGGTTGCACCTCTTTTGCTGAATACGAGCCGAATACTTGATTGGTGATGGTGCATCTAGCTGTATGGAACCATTTTCCGCAACCATAAACATGCCTCCACCGCTCAAAAATAATACCTTTATCATTTTTTCTTTCATATTGATATTTATAGAAATCTTTATCGCTTGAAGCGTGATCTCTTCTTATTAAGTGGGCTTGACCGCCACAACTCAACTCTGTTTCATCACAATCTCTTTGGCAAGTAGGGCAAAATAAATATAACATTACTCTCCTTTAATGAGCTACTGCCGCCGCAGCGCTCTCATCTATTAGTCTTCCCTCTAAAAATCTGTCTATTGAAAATGGAGATGCTAATTTACCTGGTTTTTCGTTATAAATCATTTCTGCCGTAGCCCAACCTGAACCCGGAATAGCTTTAAACCCTCCTGTTCCCCAACCACAATTTATATACAAACCATCAACAGGAGTTTTAGAAATTATGGGAGATCTATCGCCTGTCATATCTACTATTCCCCCCCATTGCCGCAGCTGTCGTAAACGACTTATTACTGGAAAAGTCTCGACCAGAGCACGGACTGTTTCTTCAATATGAAGAAAGCTTCCTCGTTGACTATAGTTATTATATCCATCGGCTCCACCACCTATAACGAGTTCGCCTTTGTCAGACTGACTCAAATATCCATGTACCGTATTAGCCATAACAACACAATTTATAATGGGCTTTATTGGCTCCGATACCAATGCTTGGAGAGCCACTGACTCAATCGGCAATCTAAATCCCGCCAAGTCGGCCAGAACACTTGAATGGCCTGCTGCAACAAAACAAACTTTTTTTGCTTTTATATGTCCTTTGGTAGTTTCCACTCCTACGATTTTCTCTCTTTTCTTTTTTACTCCGACAACCTCACATTGCTCTATAATATCGATGCCATAGTCAGAGCACTTTCTAGCATATCCCCAAGCCACAGCGTCATGTCGTGCTGTTCCTCCTCTAGGCTGCCAGAGTGCTCCTAGAACTGGGAATCTTGGCCCATTAATATTAATAATTGGCACTATTTCTTTTACCTCCTCTGGAGTAACCATTTTGGTATCTACCCCATTAATTCTATTTGCATGCGATGTTCTCTTCATCGCTCTCAATTCATGCTCCGTCTGGCAAAGCATTAGTACTCCTCTGGGGCTAAACATAATATTATAATTAAGATCTTGTGAGAGCGTCTCATATAGAAATCGAGACTTTTCATAAATATCAATGGAGCTTTCTTGCAGATAGTTGGACCGTATTATAGTAGTATTACGCCCAGTGTTTCCACCACCAATCCAACCTTTTTCTATAACCGCGATGTCAGTGATACTATAATTCTTAGCCAAATAATAAGCAGTTGCGAGTCCGTGGCCTCCACCACCCACGATTATTATCTGATATTCCTTTTTAGGCTGGCGTTTTGTCCAAGCTTTTTCCCAGCCCAGATTATCTCTGAAGCCTTCGGTAAAAATAGAAGAAAAAGAGTATCTTTTCAAATTTTGTTTCCCCTAATTAACCCTTGTTTGGCTAGTTCAAAAAATATATACCAAAGACTACTTTTTCAATAGAACAAAAGCCTGGACAAGAAATAGATCATGTACTTTTCAATTCTACTATTTGTAATAATCCTTACAAGCTTGTTTTTATCCTTTAGATACTTAAATTCAATAATGCACATAGCTAGTAAAAGTCAAAAAAATCTATCTTTTTCAGAAACCATAATCAATAAACGCTATCTTATTTACCTGCTAAGTTTTATTTTTATTACTGTTTTACTTTATTTTGGTTTAGGAAGACCTGATCTCCTTCAACCACAATTACAGCAAAAAAAATTAGAGCTCCCATATATACAAAGCCTACAGGCTAAAAAAGATGCGAATGAGCATGCGGAACTGCTTTCATTATATAAAAAACTTAAGATTACGTTGGTAAAAAGACCAAACGACATCCGTGGATACAGTTTATTGGTAAAAACCTGCCTAACTTTAAACAAATATTCAGAAGCACGTTTAGCACAAGAAAAAGTACTATCTTTAAAAAATAAGTCCTCAAATTTAAATGATTATATACTCTTATTGGATACATATTTTATTGCAGCTGGGGGAAGATTCTCAATAGAGGCATCAGAAATCCTAAATAGAATTAAAAATAAATATCCTTTGAATGAAAATATTCACTTTTTCACAGCTATAGAGCACATAGAACGAAAAGAGTATCCGTCTGCTATAAATGTTTATAAAAAACTGAAAAATAAAAATACTCTTAAAAAAGAAAAGTTAATCTTGTTAAAGAATAAACTTGAAAACTTAGGAATTACAATTGAGCAGAAAAATTAGAATGATTAGGGAAAATTTAAACGATTTTTTTAATGAAACAAAAAGAGTGGGGCCTTTTCTAGGCATTGACTTAGGCGAAAAAAGGGTCGGTTTGTCCATTTCAGACAGAACGCAAAGCATAGCGTCAAACTATGCTACTCTCCAAAAGAAAAAATTTTCCGTTTTTTCTTTAGAACTTAAGTCAATTATTGATAAAGAAATAATTTGCGGAATAGTAATCGGGTTACCGTTGAATATGGACGGATCAGAGGGGCCAAAATGTCAGTCTACACGTGATTTTGCTAAAAATTTTTCGAATATTGTGAATCTTCCCATTACATTTTGGGATGAAAGACTAACAACGGTTGCTGCGGAAAGATCTCTTTTGTCGGCCGATTTATCACGAAAAAAAAGACGGCATGTGATTGATTCGGTTGCTGCTGTTTTGATTTTACAAAATTTACTGGATCGTATAAAAAATTTGGAACAAAGAGAAGTCTGGTAATTTTTAAACTTTATCTAATTGAAAATAAAAATGGCCTGCTCCATTAACAATAAATCGGAACCAAGTTAGAAAGCCTCTCTAATTTTTTCAAATCTGTTGTTTCATTGCAGAATAAAACATGTTTGAACTCCTTTGAGTTCGCTTGACCCTTAAATGCGCCCTTTAAATGTTTTAAAATACCTTTAACTGCCGTCCCTTCAGCCTGCTCTCGATTACAATACTCAATCATATTCCTAATAGCATCTTTCATACTTCTGATCTTTTCCTTTTGATCAAATATTTCATTGTCTACCTTCAATAATATTGATGGATTTTCATACGCTTCTCTACCAATCATTACACCTGCAACTCGATTTGTCACACAGGATTTAATATCTTTTAATTCGGTTAACCCTCCATTTAAAATTATATCGAGTTCTGGAAAATTTTTTTGCATTTCATAAACTAAGGGGTATTGAAGAGGAGGAATTATTCTGTTGTCTTTGGGGGACAGACCTCGAAGTAGCGCTTTCCTAGCGTGTATGATAAAAACGCTACAACCAGAGTTTGCCACCTTTGTTATAAATTCAGGTAGGACTTCATCAGGGTTTTGGTCATCAACTCCAATTCTTGACTTTACAGTTACTGGAATTTTTCCTGCGGAGCCTTTCATTGCTTCTACACAAGATCTAACTAAATCAATTTTTTTCATTAGTGCCGCTCCGAAGTTTCCGGATTTTACCCTAGATGATGGGCATCCAACATTTAGGTTAATCTCATCATATCCAAAGTCTACGGCTATCTTTGTGGCTTCAGATAGAAGCTTCGGATCATTTCCTCCTAATTGCAAAGCGACAGGATGTTCAATAGGATTAAACTTCAAAAACCTTTCTCTTTCACCAAAAATAATGGCTCTGTCGACAATCATTTCACTATATAGCAAAGCATGTTGCGACAATTGTCTGTGGAAGTATCTACAGTGCCTATCAGTGCAATCCATCATAGGGGCAACACTTAGTAGTCTATTTAAGCTATCCAACCAACTTCTCTTTACTGCTTGCAAAAGTTTCATTTTTTAATGCATCTCGAAAAGCTAAGAATAACTTCACTGAATTCTCATCTCTCGACGCCTGCCACTCAGGATGCCATTGCACTGCCAGACAGAATCCCTTAGCCCCAACAATTGATATAGCTTCTGGTGTGCCATCAGGTGCTAAGCCATCTATTGCTACCCTCTGTCCTGGTTGGTCGATACCCTGTCCGTGTAACGAGTTAACATTAATCTCTTTTTTACAAAATATCTCCTCAAAGACACTACCGGACAAAAAAGTTACCTTATGTCTTAGTGCAAATTTTTGTTCCAAAGTGCCCTCAGGTGGCATTCTGTGGTTCATCCTGCCAGGTAAATCACGTATTTCAGGATGTAAAGAGCCTCCAAAGGCTACATTAAACTCTTGAAAGCCTCTACATATACCTAAGATAGGTTTTCCAATTCTTTCACACTCTTTTATGAGAGGAATTACAACTCGATCTCTTCCCAAATCAAATTCCCCATGCTCTTTAGTTGCTTTTTGTCCATAAAATTTAGGATGAACATTTGGACGGCCCCCCGTAAAGATAAAGCCATCACATATGTTGATAAGTTCCTCAGTAGTGGCGTTTTTCGGTACCCCTGGCACTACAAGCGAAATTGCGTTGCAGATCTCCATAATTGGCTCGATATTCATTAAACCCGTTGTTTGAGCCGGATAGGTGTCATTGATCAAGTGCGAATTTCCTATTATGCCTACAACTGGCTTCAATATATTCTCCAAAGCATCGTATCAAATAGCTAAATAGCTATTTTTTTTTATATTTCCTGTTATCTATTAAAACATATAGTTGGATAAGTCAAAGTCGACATAAAGGAAGCGTCGTGGCTGAAGTCAAATACAAACTAATTAAAGACTACGTTCCCCCCATTTATAGACAGCAGTCTGTTTTATTGGAATTTTTCTTAGACCCCAAAAAAACAATTCTCAAGTCTAAGATTCAATTTTCACATGATAATAGCATAGCAACAGATTTAATCCTGCAAGGAGAAAATATTCAATTGAGTTATCTTAAAATAGATGGCAAAAAGATTGGGTTAGATCATCTCACTTTGAGGAAGCATACAATAGTTATTCCCAAAAAATTTCTTAGCCCAAGAGACTTTCAGGTTGAGATGGAAAATATTCTTAATCCATCAACAAATAAAACCTTAGAGGGACTATATATGTCTGAGGGCATTTTCGTGACACAATGTGAGCCTGAAGGATTTAGAAAGATCTGCTATTCTCTTGATCGTCCAGATGTGCTTTCTACTTACACGGTAAGAATACATGGATCATATGCTCACATGTTATCTAACGGAAACCCCATAAAAATTTCAAATAATTACTCCGAATGGCGTGATCCAATTCCAAAACCCAGCTATCTTTTTGCGCTGGTTGCAGGTGATCTAATATTTGATGAAGAAACTTTTACAACTTTATCTGGCAAATTGGTAAAAATAAGAATTTTTTACCAAAAGGAGCACGTTGGTAAAGTAAAGCATGCACATAATTGTATTAAAAAAGCGATGGCATGGGATGAAATTAATTATGGGCGTGAGTATGATCTAGATGTTTTTAATATAGTGGCTGTCGATGACTTTAATGCGGGAGCAATGGAAAATAAAGGCCTTAATATTTTCAATTCCAAATACATTCTTTATGATGACGAAACTTCTACAGATTCCGATTTTGCTCTTACAGAAGCGATCATTGCGCATGAATATTTCCATAACTGGACTGGCAATAGAGTAACATGCCGTGATTGGTTCCAATTATGTTTGAAAGAAGGGCTTACTGTTTTTCGTGAACAGGAATACATGGAGGACCAACTAGACAAAGAAATTTCCCGTATCAACCAAACAGATTTCCTAATAAAAAACCAGTTTAAAGAGGACGCAGGTCCGCTTTCGCATTCTGCTAGACCAACAAAGTACCTTGAAATAAATAATTTTTACACGGCTACAGTTTATGAAAAAAGTGCGGAAATTATAAGAATGCTCAAAAAAATTCTTGGAAGAGAAAAGTTTTTAGAAGGCATGAATCAGTTTTTTAAAAATCAAGATGGGTGTGCATGTACGCTGGAAGATTTTCAAAAAGATTTTGAGGTTGTTTTAGGGAAAAATTTAGAAAAATTTTTTAAATGGTTCCATGAACCAGGAACACCGAAGTTAGTTGCTTTTGAAAAATTTGTTGGCAAAAATTATAAAGTGACATTCAGACAAGAAAAGCCAATAAATCATCGAAAATATTCAAATAAAGTTATTCCCATAACTTATAAGATTTTAAACAGTAAGGGTCAATTTTTACAGTCAGAGAAAACGATCGTACTAGATGAAAAAACATCCTCAATTGAATTAAAGAATCTGAATGAAAAACCAATCATTTCTCTATTGAATTCCTTTTCTGCTCCAGTCATAGTTGAATTTAAACAATCGATTGACGATTTATTTGCTATTTTGGAGTTTGAAACGGATTTCACAAGCATGTGGATGACTAAAAAGAAGCTCGACTATATAGTACTGGAAAAAATAGCTTCTGATCAACCCGATGTAGAAAATGTTATGTCTAGAGTGTATGAAATTCTCATAAATAAAATAGATAAACGTTCTCTACTTGCAAAGCTTCTTGAACCACTCAATGATAATGAGTACTTCTCTAGATTATTAGAAACAACCACACCTGATCCAAAAGCGATACAAACAGACCTTCGTAAATACGAAGATTTATACAAGAGATACTTTAAGGAGTTTTCTATAAATTTCTTTAAGAGTTTTATACACCACAGGCAATATTTGAGAGAAAATTCAAATCACCGGGAAAGACTATTAGCATGTGCGTTGATATTTTTGAATAGAGGCACACATATTCTTGATGATTTTCTCGATATTATATTTAATACTTCGAATAATATGAGCTTAAAGATTTCGTGCCTAATTAATTATATTGGCAGAAACGATAAAAAAGAAAATATCCAAAAATTTTATCTACAATATGGGAAAAACAAGGCCTTATTGAATAAGTGGTTTGCCGCCCAAATACAATATTCAACTCCTAAATTAGCTTTAGATAGACTCCGCGAACTGACAAACCATAGCGACTTCA
>CACIAQ010000031.1 GCA_902584635.1 uncultured Alphaproteobacteria bacterium | reverse complement strand
AACAAGAAATTAAAGAAACTTAAAAGGTTCGACTTAGAGGACGGTAGGTCTTTTGCTCTAAACACAGACGCTACTAATTTAAACGCAGAGCAAAGATCATTAATTGCAACACTCTTCTCGAATGTTGGTTTTGGTGGGCCGAGATCTATAGACTAAGCTGGGATAAACTTTAAAGCTACTCCGTTAATACAAAATCTTAAACCAGTTGGATCTGGACCATCTTCGAACACATGTCCCAAATGAGCTTCACAATTGCCACAACGCACTTCTATTCTCCTCATCCCATGTGAAAGATCTACTTCGGTTGCCACTGCTTCTTTCGAGAAGGGACTGTTGAAGCTTGGCCACCCAGATCCACTTTCAAACTTACTGGATGAAGAAAATAATTTATTGGAACAGCAGACGCAGAGAAATTCACCCGCTTCATCTGGAAATCCTGAATGTGAAAACGGCGGCTCTGTCTCTCCAAGCTGAGTGACCGCATATTCTATCTTAGATAATTTTTTATTTTTCACGTGTTACACTATAATACATTAGTCATTCTTTATATAGCGCCAAAAATAGGAAAGATCAAATATTGCGATATAGAATAGAATTTGGCAGCTCGCATGCCAATCGGTTAAAAGCTCAAAAATTTAGACAAAGGGTCTTTAGAGATTCTGAAAATGGTTTAGACGCGGATAAGTTCGATGACGTATCGGACCATTGCCTCGTATTTGATAAAAAAAGTGAAGATAAGTTGGTTTTAGTTTTTAGGTCAAGGACATATTTGAGCATGAAAGAGATACTACATAGTTATTCGGCTCAATATTACGACTTAACAAAGCTTAAAGATTTACCTTTCAAACCCATGGAGATCGGAAGGTTATGCATAGATGAAGAATCTAGCGATCCATTTTTACTTTTGAGTGCTTTTAAATACCTTGCGTCCATAATCTCAAATTGTGGAGCGGATTTTATATTTGGATGTACTAGCTTTGTTGGCGCGGATAACCCTTTACATTTAGATTCTCTATCCTTTTTGAAAAAAAACCAAATAGCAGGATCGAAGTTTCCAGTTGGAAAAAAAGCGTCAAGCATTTTGAATATTAAGGACCAAATTGCTAGTCGGGATAAGGATAAACCTGCAAAGAACTTTTTGCCGCCTTTATTGAAGTTTTACTTAAGGCTTGGTGGAAAAGTATCCGATCATGCGGTTATTGACAGAGATTTGGATACACTGCATGTCTTTACCTTTGTGGATTTAAAAGGGTAAAAATTTTGAAGCTGTGCTAAACATCATTGAATTGATTTTTATTATCTGACCAAGCAACAGGGTCATCTAGAAACCTCCTAATTTCTGCAAGAATATCAAAACAAAATTTATCCATTTTACAAATTTGGTTATATATCTCTTCCCAATCGGTAAGATAATGTACTTTGATGTTATTCTTTCTCAGCATTGTATCAGTATACTCGAATACATTATAATTAAAAACTACTATACCGAGATTGCACTTAATTTCGTGTGATCTAATGTTGTTGACAAAATTTATTTTTGACTTCCCATCCGTCATTAAATCTTCAACTAACAAACTATTCTTGTCCTTTAAAATTTCCCCTTCAATCAATTTGCTCTTTCCATAGGCTTTAGGTTTTTTCCGGACATAAGATAGTGGAAGACCCATTTTTTCAGCGATGGCTGCTGCAAAAGGTATTCCTGCTGTCTCACCGCCTATTATATAATTTGGAGATTGGGCAATCATATCGGAGTTTATAATATCTATCATCATATCTGTTATAATTTTAAACGCTGACGGGTATGCAATAATCTTTCTGCAATCGATATAGCTTGGTGACAAAAAACCAGAAGAAAGTTTAAAAGGTGACTGCGGGCTAAAGTTAATTGCTCCGATGTCAATGAGAATTTTAGCTGTAACTTTAGATATTTCACTCTTGCTCATTTTTCCTCACACTGCTAACCCTAATCTCCTTTTTCCCAATACAGTTCGTTGAATGGGTTAAAGACTGTTATTTTCCCTTGATTAGTTTTGACATTTTTTATTACGTCAACCGATTTAGACTTTTTAATGTAGCGTACTCTTTCGTTATGTTGATTTAAACCATAAAATGCTCGTCCATTCCTAGACATGAAGTTTTCAATGTTGTTTAAAGAAGAATGGTCCTCAAAGAGTTGTATCAAAAGTGGAATTGCTAGCGGGCTACTAAATATTCCGGCACAACCGCAGGAAGAGATTTTTTTACTATCAACATGAGGAGCACTGTCTGTGCCTAAAAAAAATTTACCATTACCGGATATTGCAGCTTGCACAAGAGCAAGACGATCATATTCCGTTTTTAATATTGGAGCACAGTAGAAATTTGGTCGTATCCCCTTCGACAGCATAATGTTTCTGTTTACCATGAGGTGATGGTTGGTGATTGTCGCAGCCACCATTTTTTGTTCTTTAACGAAATTTACCGCAGCTGCAGATGTGATATGCTCTAAAACTATTCTCAAATTTGGGAAATGATTAATTATTTGTTTTAAAATTGTTTCAATAAAAACCTTTTCTCGCTCAAATACGTCAACCTGTTCATCAGTAACTTCACCGTGTATCGATAGTATAACTCCATGTTTTTCCATTACTTCAAACAAAGGATAGAATTCTGTAATATTAGAGAAACCTGAGCCAGAATTCGTCGTTGCTCCTTTTGGATACATCTTGATGGCTTTAATATATTCATGTGTGCTGACTTTTATGATCTGTTGTTTACTTAAATGACTTGTCAAATAAAGGGTCATATGTGGAGTGAATTTAATTTCCCTGGGTATCTGCCTGCAGATCTCACTGTAATAGGTCTCGGCTAAAGAAATATTCGTAATAGGAGTTTCTAGGTTAGGCATTATAAGCGCTGAGGCAAAGCTGCTATAGGTAAAAGGCAAAACAGTTGACAAAATGTGGCCTTCACGTAAATGCACATGCCAGTCATCAGGCTTTAAAATATCAATATAAGTTTTTTCCATAAAGCCATTTTAAATTTTAGACCAAGTAATTATGGTTCTATTGTAATTATTTATAGTGCTTTTGGTATTGTTTAAAAAGAAATTTATATTTTCTTTAGTAAAAAATACTAAAGCTATTCCAAAATGACAATTACTAGTCTATATAATAAAAGAGGAAGCGCACACCAAACTAAGAGTGAACAAGGAAAATCAAGTGAATATTGTGGAAAAAAACCTTTCTGAGGCACCAGAAAAAGAATTCAGAAACGACGTGTCTAATGATGATGCGAAACAAGCGCTAAGGTTGCTCTTAAAATGGATAGGCGAGAATCCTGAAAGAGAGGGTCTCAAAGAGACACCGAAACGAGTTTTGAAGGCGTATAGAGAGTGGTTTGCTGGGTACAATCAAAACCCTGGTGATATTCTCAGTAAAACTTTTGAGGAAGTTGAGGGTTACAGAGAAATGATAACTTTAAAAGATGTAACTTTCCAGAGTTTTTGCGAACATCACTTTGCCCCAATTATAGGAAAGGTTCATATAGGCTATATTCCAAATAATAAAGTAGTAGGGCTTTCAAAACTCGCTAGACTGATCGAGATGTTTGCGAGACGTTTACAGGTACAGGAAAAGATGACCGCCGAGATAGGTAATACTTTACAAACCCACCTTGATTGTTTGGGGGTGGGGGTTGTTGTTGAAGCGGAACACCACTGTATGTGTTCAAGAGGGATAAAAAAGCAGGGAGCGGTCATGAAAACCATGCACTTTACCGGTATTATACTTAATGATTTTGAAAAAAAAAATGAGTTTATGAGATCCATAAGCTGAAAATGTTTTTACACGCTACAAGCTTGGATAAAATAAAAAAAGCCCACTAATGCAAAAGCCAGAGTGTTTTCAACAAATCATATTATTGCTACAGAATTTTTGGTCTGATAAGGGTTGTGTGATACTCCAGCCATACGACCTTGAGGTAGGAGCAGGAACTTTCCATCCAGCTACAACTCTTAGGAGTTTAGGTCCAGATCATTGGTCAGCGGCTTATGTACAACCTTGTCGACGACCATCTGATGGCCGCTATGGAGATAGTCCAAATCGACTCCAACATTATTATCAATTTCAAGTTGTTATAAAGCCGTCCCCCACCACATTGAAGGAGATGTATTTGGAAAGCTTACGCGTATTGGGTATAGATCACCGGGTTCACGACATCAGGTTTGTAGAGGACGACTGGGAAAGCCCTACTCTTGGCGCATGGGGACTTGGTTGGGAGGTTTGGTGTGACGGTATGGAGATTAGTCAATTCACTTACTTCCAACAGGTGGGCGGGCATGACTGCAAACCAATCACAGGAGAGATTACCTATGGGCTTGAAAGACTTGCAATGTTTATTTTGGAGTGTAACTCTGTGATGGACTTACCCTATAACTCTCCAAATAGCAAAAGACCATTAAAATATTCAGATATCTTTTTGGAAGCAGAAAAGCAGTATAGTGCATGGAACTTCAGTGAAGCAAACACAGAAGTTATTTTCCGTCATTTTGATGATGCAGAAAAAATGTGTAAAGAAATCCTAGGAATAGGAAACCAAAAAAGAAAATCTTCAGAAAAAAAAAATAACCTAGTGCTACCTGCATATGATCAGTGCATAAAAGCTTCGCACTTATTTAATATACTTGACTCAAGAGGTGTCATCTCTACTGCTCAAAGACAAGTATATATTGGCAGAGTAAGAACATTGGCAAAGTTGTGTGCGGATTCTTATATAGCCGAAGTTTCATCGAGAGTATAATGAACGGGAGACGTTTTATTGTGTTATTTTTATGTAGCGTGGTAATTTTCACTGTTGCGTTGTTTTACTTTCAAAATTATGCCTATTATGACTCTAAAGATGTAAAGCAATACATTATGTTTGAAAATAAGAGGTATGAGATTTCAAATTACCAAGGTATAGATTCTGAAAGTTCAGGTTTAAAGCTAAGAGAATGCTTCATTGTACATAAGTTGGATGATATTGATCTTCCTAAATATAAGAAACCAACACCCCTAACAGCACCTTTTTGGTTCAATTGTTTTAATGCTGAAAGTATAACGAAAGATTTAGCGGATGGTAAAGCATCTGCTTTTTTATTTAAAAAGGAAGAGTTTGACGGTATCGACAGTGTGATAGCGATTTATCCAGATGGAACAAGTTATCGTTGGAGGCAACTAAATACCAAGTATACGAAAGAATAGAGTTGAACGATTTTATATTGGAATTAGTCTCTGAAGAGATACCTGCAAAAATGCAAACGCCCGCAATGCGTCAACTTGAAAGTTTAACTTTAAAGAAAGTTGGTGAAAATGGTTTGATAGTTCAGAAAACGATACCTTTTGTGACACCAATGAGACTGGGTATTATTCTAGAAGACATATCAACCACATTATATGAGAGCTTTAAAGAGATCCGTGGTCCCAGGTTAGGAGCACCTGAAAATGCGATAGAAGGGTTTTTGAGAAAAAACAAGATTGATAGAAGTGAATTACAAGAGAAAAAAACAGAAAAAGGTGACTTTTACTTTTATACCGTAAAGGTAAACGCGCAATCCTTGTCGAAAACATTATCCCATATTTTTACAGAGATTATTCAAGAGTTTAATTGGCCAAAATCAATGTACTGGGGAGACAACTATTCGCTCAGATGGGTAAGACCGCTTAGGGGCATAATGGCTGTCCTTTTTAAAAATGAGTCCCGAGAAAGGGTACACCTGAGTATAAGAAATATCGAGTCAGATATCGTAACCAGAGCTCATCAAGTAATGCATCCGGAATTTTTTGAGTTTGACTCAATTGATGATTACCGAGAAAAGATGCAAAAGGGTAAAGTTATTCTTCATCCTCGGGATCGAAAAAAAAGAGTTGTGGAAGACGGTAAAAAGCAGGCTGAAGCAAGAGGATTTTACCTTGTGGAGGATAATAAACTTTTAGACGAAATCGTAGGCTTAACAGAGTTTCCGGTTCCTATATTGGGCGAGATTCCTAAAGAATTACTATCGATACCAGAAGAGGTGATAATCACGTCGATGAGAGAGCACCAAAAGTTCCTTTCTCTAAGAAGCAGTGCTAGCGGAAGGGTTGAAGGATTTTTGGTGATTGCTGACCTTCTAACTCATGATAAGCAAAAAACAATTCTATCCGGCAACATGCGTGTTTTAAATTCGAGATTAAGAGATGCGATTTTCTTTTATAAAAATGATCTGAATCTAGTGAGAGTTCATGGAATGCGGGCCTGGAACGATAAGTTAAAAAGTGTGAGGTTTCACGAAAAGTTAGGTTCTCAGTATGATAGAGTAGAGAGAATAGTAAAAATTGCTATGTTGCTTGTCGAAAAATTTGACTTAGATCAAGACGAGGTAAAAAAAGCCGCAACACTTATTAAGGCTGACCTCGTTTCGAGTCTCGTAGCTGAGTTTCCTTCTTTGCAGGGCATAATGGGCGCTCACTATGCAGAAATCGAGGGTTACGAAAAAGTGGTCTCCGACGCAATTAAAGACCATTACCTACCAGTTGGTTTAAATGATGTCGTTCCCAAAAAATCACTTTCAATTGTATTGGCACTTAGTGATAAAATTGATTATTTAACCTGCCTTTGGAAGATTGGTATTAAACCAAGTGGAAATAAAGATCCATTTGCGTTAAGGAGGGCTTCCCTAGGGATAATAAGAATAATTTTAGAAAACGAGCTGGATGTTGATATAGATTATTTGATTGTTTTAACTAAAGTTAATGTCGATATATCCGATCTACAGCTGTTTTTAAAAGAAAGAATAATAAATTACCTGACAGAAAAAAATTATCAAAAAAAGGTAGTGGAGGCGGTAGTCATGCAATATAACCTAGATTTGTTGCCCATACTGCCAAGAGTGATAGCTGAGATAACTGAATTCATTTCTTCTGAATCGGGGATAAGGTTTTTATCAGCATATAAGAGAGTTTCTAATTTGCTAAGTTCTAATAAAGAGTTGGTAGGATTTAAGAAAAAACTCTTTGAAAACGGCGCAACTGAGGAAGATAAAACATTACATAAAAAACTGAAGTCAATCAAAGAGCAGGTTGAGGAGAGTTTACAACACAAAGATTTTAAAAATGCTTTATTGGTACTGGGCTCTATTGTAGATACTGTAAATCAATTTCTTGATAATGTTCAGGTTAATTGTGAGGATAAGGAGCTACGGAATCTACGATACTATTTATTGAGTCAAATCAGCGAAATCACAGATAGTGTTATAGTTTTTTCAGCGTTTGACAAAAAATGAGTGACATGAACTTAACCTTAAGATATTTCTTCAACGAGATGCCAGACGATCAAGAAAAAATTGGAGAGTTTGGGCATAAGGCGTGCAATATTAGTTTGGCTAAAAAGTGGCAGTTTCCGGTTCCTGACTCAGTATTTCTTTCTGGTTACCTAGTTAAAGAAATCTTTGAGAAAAAAAGCGTTCCGGCTGAAGTACTTTCACACTTTAAGAATAAATTACTCGCGATAAGGCCAAGTCCAGTTATTGAACTTCCCAAAAAAAATGAGCCATTTCTTTATATTGGGCTTAACGATAAAAGCTATGACGTCCTAAAAAAAAAGGTTGGGATAAAAAAAGCATACGAAATTTACTTAAGTTTTCTCAAAATGTTTTCTTTGAGTGTATATAACCTAGATCTTGAAAATTGTGTTGAACTGCGAAGCCTATTAGAACATTCAAAAAGCCTAGAAACCGTTTTTGAGGAAAGTAGTCTCGACAAAGTAAATAGAATAAAGCAATTAATTTCTCTAGAAACGGGGTCTGAATTTCCAACAAATATTTCAGAGCAATTAGTAGAAGTGATAAATTCAATTTATAAGGGTTGGATTAGTCCTACTCAAAAAATACTACGAGAGGTAAGTGGCAGGAATAGAGAGGAGTTAATTCCGATAGTTCTTCAAGAAATGCATTATGGTATTGAAGACAAACCATTGGAAAATTTTAAGGTTAAGAATTTTGATAGTAAAACAGGAAAATCGAGTTATCAGTGCTTGCGATTAGATAAAAGTAATAAAAAGTCTTCTTTCAGCCCAGTTAGTGAAGAAGAGATTAGCAAATTACTTAAATTTAACTCATTACGCAATTTGATTGGGACTTTGACCAATAAAGTTAAATCACCATTAGAGGTAAGTTTTTTGCTAGATAGAGATATATTATTTTTGATCGGTCTAAAGGAAGTGGTATTACCTCAAAAGAAGTTTATTGAGTTTGTTGTTTCATCAGTCCAGCAAAAGATAATTGAAAAAGAAGATGGTCTTTTACTGATAAATCCAGAATATCTAGATATTTTCCTTCATCCATCGGTCTCCGAAGATATTAAATTGAGACCTGCTCTTTTGGGAGTGCCAGCAAGCCCTGGGGCTGCCTCCGGAAAGGTGGCCATGTCAACCAATAAAGTTATTGAATATAACTCAACTGAGACTGACACAATATTAATTAAGAGTGAAACTATATCTGATGACATTAATGCCATGTCTTTATCTAAAGGTGTACTAACCATAAAGGGAGGTATGACAAGCCATGCCGCTGTTATAGCTCGGGGCATGGGAATACCATGCATCGTAGGTGCAAGAAATGTGGTATTTAAGGAACAAGAGAAAATGCTTATACTAGAGGATGGCAATGTAATCTCCGAGGGTGATGAAATTACAATTGATGGGTCTACAGGCGCTATCTATCTAGAAAAGGTAAAATTGAGACCACCCGAGACCACTAGTACTTTTAGCACTCTTCTGCAATGGGCTGATGAGTTTTGTGATATTCAAATAAGAGCCAACGCAGATACGGTGGAAGAAGCTAAAGTTGCTTTGTTTTATGAAGTAGATGGAATCGGTTTATGTAGAACGGAGCACATGTTTACTGATTCTAATCGTATAAATCTAGTTAGACAAATGATACTAACTAACAGTGACGAGAAAAGAGGTTCAATAATTGAAAGGCTCTTGCCAATACAAAAAGAAGATTTTATTGAACTTTTTAAAGAAATGTCGAGTCTTCCTGTAACCGTAAGACTTTTAGATCCACCACTGCATGAGTTTCTTCCAAATTCGAAACAAGAAATTCAGAGGACAGCGAAGCTTATGGCAATAACGGAACAACAATTGGCAGATCGAATAAAAGACCTATCTGAGTTCAATCCAATGTTGGGTACTAGAGGCGTAAGGCTCGGTATTATGGTTCCTGAGATATATGATATGCAGGTGCAAGCTATTTTTCTTGCGGCGATTGAGGTTTTTAGGAAATACAAAGTAGTGGTAAAACCCGAGATTATGATTCCATTAATTTCTGCTAATAAAGAAGTTGATTTGGTAAGAGATAGGATTAAAAAAGTGTATTCACAACTGAATAAAGATAATTTTGTAGATCTTAAATATAAGTTGGGAGTAATGGTCGAGACCCCAAGAGCTGCGTTAAGAGCTGGTGATATAGCACAATCATGCGATTTTTTGAGTTTTGGCACCAATGACCTTACTCAAATGACTTACGGCTTGAGCAGAGATGACTCTAATAGATTTATGAAAGAGTATATAGAAAAAGAGCTTTTTAGCAATGACCCCTTTAAAACTATCGACGTTGAAGGTGTTGGTGAATTGCTTAAAATAGCAGTCCAAAGAGCCAGAAATGCGAATTCAAAGATAGTGACGGGATTGTGTGGAGAGCATGGGGGCGACCCTTCATCCATTAGTTTTTGTAGATCTGTTGGTTTTGAATATATATCATGTTCGCCATATAGAGTGCCCATTGCTAGGTTAGCCGCTGCCCAATCCAGACTCAGAAATTTAAACTAGAATTGGACATAAAAATGAAATATTCACGTCTAAATATTGCTGCAATATTCCACATTTTATTGGTATATTTAATTTTAATAACCCAGCCCATATTCTCTCAAACAAATTCAAATATTATGGAAGATAGCAATCTCAGATTTGAGCAATTAATTGAGAATTTGAGAACTACTGTTGGAGAAGAGATGATGCGGTTGGACAACATTAACGATAATTATTTAACAAAACTGTCAGGTCTGGTTTCTTATGATAGAGTTTATTTATCAAAAAATAGTGAAAGGCAGTTTTTTATAAAAGCAGCCCTAGATAGTCTACGAATGCCTAAGATGACTAGGGAACTCAAATGTTTATCTGAGGCTTTATATTTTGAGGCTAGGGGTGAACAGATAGAAGGTCAGCTTGCGGTAGCTGATGTAATTATTAATCGCAAAAACTCCAGCCAATTTCCAAGTACTATTTGTGGAGTGGTTTCTGAAGGGGCTCCAAAAAGACATGCATGTCAATTTTCTTATAATTGTGATGGTAAACTAGAGCTTATTTATGACAAAAAAACCTATAGAAGGATAGTCAAACTTTCATCAATGATATTAAATGGTGCTTTTTCCGATGTGACAAACGGAGCAACGTTTTTTCATGCATCTGAAGTAAGCCCAAGTTGGTCAAAAAAATTTAAAAAAACAAGGAAAATAGGCAGGCATATATTTTACAAAAATTAGTTATTTATAGTTTTAACTCATTAGGAGCATCCATTGTTTACCGAAAAATTTAAGAAAAAAGACCTCCTAGACCTAGGTGTCAAGAAAAGAGCGAATGTAGATCATATTCTAGTAAGAGACTATGTGAGAGAGATCGACATTGGTGCTTTTCAGTCCGAATATGGTATAAAGCAAAGGGTTTCTTTCGATGTCATTCTGGAAGTGAATAACAATAATTATCCAATTCATGATAACGTGGATTTAGTATTATCATATGACAATATAATTGAAGTTATTGAGGATGAGATTGATCAGAAAAGAGTAGCACTTCTTGAAACATTAGCAGAGAAAATTGCTCTTTCGTGCCTATTTCTCGATAGTGTGGTTGCAGTTACTGTACGTCTAGAAAAGCTAGATAGGGGTTTGGGTAAGCTCGGGGTTCAAATAAGAAGAACTAAGTTTCAATATAATGGGACTAAAACAAATATAAAATCGCTTCAAAGGGGTAATTTAATCGTTAAGACCAAGATCCCAAACACTGGTCTGTTATTTATTTCAAATAAGATGCTACTACCTAAAAATATTTATAATTTAAAGAAATTTATTTCCTCTTCAACAATGACTTGGGTTGTCTGCCTTTCAGAGATTTTTACAGAATTCTCAAAAATGAACCCCGAAATCGACATTGAAGTACTTACAATGTCAATTGCACAAAACGCCTACATGCTAAATAAAAAAATTAACAATTTGAAACTAGCACGAAGTAAGACCGAGGTAGCTTTTTTGTTGAAAGAAGGTGTGAATTGTATTTGGTGTCCATCTGATCTCTATAAGTTTTCTAAAAAGGATGTATTCATTAATAAAGAATTTGCACTGAGCATGGCTTGTCATCTAACAAAGGGTCTTTTAATGAAAAAGATATATTTATTCGAGCAAGACAAATTGCCTGATGCATTAACAGAGGATATGCAAAAGAATGGAGTGACAGTTGAATATTGTTAACCTTAGGTTCCTGTAGTGGCAAGAAAAGACAAAATCTTTGTTTTTGATTTAGACGGTACTCTAGCTAATACCGCACCGGCGTTACTAAATGCCGGGAACCAAGTTTTGAGGAGTATTGGAAGAGAGCCTGTAAAGATAGAAGAGTATAAAGGGTTCATTGGGGGAGGAACAAAAAAACAAGTAGAGAAACTATTAATCTCTACCGGGGGTATCCCGGATCGTGGATTAGACTTTTATTTTAAGTTTTTTCAAGATCGATATTACGAAGACCCGGTTAAGGAATGTTATCTTTATGAAGGAGTAGTAGAACTAATAGAAATCTTAAAAAGTCAGGGAGTAAAATTGACTGTTTGCACCCAGAAGTTTGAAAACAGTGCTAAAAAAGTTTTATCCCAACTTAACGTTTATCAGTACTTTGATGGATTTGCTTATGGGGATAGCACTGGAGCTCTTAAGCCTGATCCAAAAGTTTTTTATCATTCGGTTAAGGGATTGGGTGATGGAACGTATTTTTATGTAGGTGATACTGAAGTTGATTTATTGTTAGCAAAAGCTGTTGGTGCAAACTTTTTTTTTCATAAGAAAGGGTATTCGCCACAAACGGCTGAAAGAGACGGAATTGAATTTTGTTTTAATAGTTTTATCGAATTAACAGCTTACTATGAAAAAAATCTGGTTTAATATGAAATATTTTTTTCCAGAGATAAATTATGGTCCTTTTGGATTTGAAAAATTTCACACAATTTATGGTGGTACCACAATATTTAATTCATTTAGAGTTGTTCAGCGTAACAAAAAACCAAGAGTAATTTCAAGCTCTGAGGTGAAGAAAGAGTTTCTAAATAGATTCACATCTAAACCAAATCCCATGCTCGGTTTAAGATTTGACGCGCCAGCTATCATGGGAATTTTAAATGTAACTCCTGATAGTTTTTATGATGGAGAGAAGTTTTTTACTGAAAAACAGTTTGTTGAAAAAGGACTACATTTGCTAAAAATTGGATGCACCGTTTTAGACGTAGGAGGGGAGTCAACTAGACCAGGAGCCAAAGAAGTTCCATCCACTTTAGAAATGGAAAGAATAACGGGAGTAATAAAGAAAATAAAAAATTCAGTCCCCTCTGCTATAATTTCCGTCGATACAAGAAAATCTATGGTTGCAGAAAAAGCTTTGGAAGCAGGAGCTTCCATAGTGAATGATATTTCAGCAGGATCATTCGACAAAAGGATGTTTGAGGTTGTTGCAAAATATAGAGCTGGGATATGTTTGATGCATTCTCAAGGAGTTCCAGAAAATATGCAAAACAAACCTCATTATGATCAAATACTACTCGATCTCTATGATTTTTTTGAAGGGAAGATCGCAGAAGCTCAATCTAAAGGTATACCACGAGAAAAAATAGTGATAGATCCGGGTATCGGCTTTGGAAAAAAGCTTCATCATAATTTGGAATTAATTAACAAAATAAGTTTGTTTCTTGGACTGGGACTACCTATTATGTTAGGTCTTTCTCGCAAGAGTTTCATTGGTGAAATTATTGGCGAAAGGGAGCCTTCAGAACGACTGATAGGCTCTGTTGCAGCAATGCTTACTACGCTTAATAAGGGTGTCAATATCGTAAGAGTACATGACGTAAAAGAGGCCGCTGATGCAATTAAAGTTTGGAATGCTTTAAATTAAAAAAGGTTCATTGAAATGGTGGAAAATATATTTGGAACTGATGGAATAAGGGGAAAAACAAATACTTATCCAATTGATGCCAAAACAATATTAAAGATTGCTTTGTCATGTGGTCATGTTATAGGAAAAAATATTAAATCTCCAAAAGTTCTTATAGGTAAAGATACCAGAAGGTCTGGCTATATGGTTGAGAACGCACTAACAGCTGGCTTCATTTCTATGGGCTGGGAGGTAAACTTACTAGGACCTTTGCCCACTCCAGCGGTAAGTTTTTTAACAAAATCCTTAAGAGCAGATCTAGGCATTATGATCTCAGCATCGCATAATCCCTTTGAAGACAATGGAATAAAATTTTTTGATAAAGATGGTTTGAAGATTGATACAAAAACCGAAGAGAAGATAAGTAAAGAGATTAAAATCAAACCGCAATTGGTGGCTCCTAAGGATCTGGGAAGAGCGAGTAGAATAAATGATGTTCTTGGCCGTTACACAGAATTTGCCAAGATTACTATCCCAACCAGTTTGAGCTTAAGTGGAATGAAGATAGTAGCAGATTGCGCCAATGGTGCCGCATACAAAATTTTACCACGAATCTTGAGAGAGCTCGGAGCAGAAGTAGTTTCTATAGCGGTCACACCAGATGGTTTTAATATTAACGAGGAGTGTGGTTCTACAAAACCAGAAAAAGCACAAAAAGCCGTAATGGAGAATTGCGCAGATGTAGGAATTTGTTTGGACGGGGATGCTGACAGAGTTTTATTTATAGATGAACAGGGAAAATTAGCTAATGGAGATCAGGTTATTGGGCTCCTTGCTAGAGCCTGGATGGAAAAGAATTTATTGAATAAAAGCACAGTCGTAGCAACAGTAATGTCTAATCTCGCGCTAGAGCTATACTTAGAAAAAATCGGGGTGAAGCTAATTCGCACCCAGGTTGGTGACAAAAATGTCTCAAAATGTATGAATAGGGAAGGGTTAAACCTAGGAGGAGAGCAGTCGGGACATTTGATTATGTCAGACTATTCCAACGCAGGTGACGGGTTAATAACTTCATTGCAAGTATTGAGTGTATTGGTAGAAAGCCAAAAAAAAGCAAGCGAGGTTTTCAATTTATTTAATCCATTTCCCCAATCTTTGATTAATATAGATGCAGACAATTGCAATGATTTTCAAAAAAATGAGCAAATTAAAAATAGGTTGAATGATATGCAAAATTCATTGACAGGAAAAGGTCGTATCCTTATCAGGAGATCCGGGACCGAAAATGTAATAAGAGTAATGGTTGAGCACAAAGAAAAGAATAAGTTGAAAGAAACTATTGACACGTGCCTTTCAATATTGAAAAAAGAAAGAGATTAGCTTAAGTCGTTAATAATAAATTTCAGTGAAAATTAAATACTTATGAATATGAAGCCATTGCTCAAGCCTTCGAGGCCTCTATTTTCATCTGGGCCATGCCCGAAAAGGCCAGGATGGAGTGCAAATGCTGTAGAGAAATTAGCCTATCTCGGAAGATCTCATAGAGCAAAAAAACCCCTTCAGCAAATCAAAACGTTGATCGATTTAATAGGTGAAGTGCTCATCTTGCCTGAAGACTATAAAGTAGCGATTGTGCCAGGCTCTGATACTGGGGCATTTGAACTATTGATGTGGTCACTATTGGGCAAGAATGAGACAACTATGTTGGTATGGGAGTCATTTGGTAATGATTGGGCGGAGGATGCAGTCGATCAATTAAATTTAGCTAATTGTAAAGTTGAAAAAGCAGAATATGGAAATTTGCCTAAACTTAATGACGTTTCGAGCAATTCAGATGTTTGTTTTACATGGAATGGAACGACGTCTGGAGCTCGTGTTCCAAATTTAAACTGGATTGAAAAGAATAAAGAAAGAATTGTTCTTTGTGATGCAACTTCTGCAGTCTTTTCTCAGGAGTTAGATTGGGAGAAGCTTGATGCGGTTTCTTTTTCTTGGCAAAAAGTCCTAGGGGGCGAAGGAGGGCATGGAGTTATTATCTTAAGTCCAAATGCCATTAGACGCCTTTCAACATTTTATCCTGAACGACCAATGCCAAAAATATTTAGACTTGTTAAAAATGGTAAGTTGATAGAAGGGATTTATGAAGGAGAAACGCTTAATACACCATCGATGTTTTGCGTAGCGGATGCGCTTGATAGCTTAATGTGGATAGAGAGAATTGGGGGATTAAAGGAAACAATTCGAAGAAGTGATAAAAACTTTGAATGCTTACAAGGGTGGGTTGATAAAACTCCTTGGATAGAAAATCTGGTAAGTGACCCCGATAATCGTTCAAATACATCTGTTTGCCTAAAGTTTGCAGATGAAAGGGTCGTTTCTCTTAATAAAGATGAACAAAATGATTTTGTTAAAAAATTCGTTGGGCTTCTTGAAGTGGAAAACGCTGCGTTCGATATAAAGGGTCACAGAAATGCTCCACCAGGTTTAAGAATTTGGTGTGGAGCAACAATTAATCTGGATGATATTCAAAAATTACTACCTTGGTTGGAGTACTGTTTCCACGAAATAATATCAAGCTACTAAGGGTAACCAACGATGGCAAAAAGGCATAGAGTATTAGTATCCGATAAGATATCACAGAGAGCATTAGAAACTCTTCAAAAAAATAATATCGATTTCGATTACCAGCCAGACTGCGGAACAAGTGATAGCCTTAAGGAGGTCATTGAACCTTACTCAGGACTAATAATCAGATCTGCCAGTAAAGTCTCAAGAGACGTTATTGATAGGGGGAAGAATTTGCAGGTGATAGGCAGGGCAGGAATAGGTGTAGATAATATTGATATCAAAGCCGCATCGTCCAAAGGCATTGTGGTAATGAATACCCCCCATGGCAACGCGATAACTACTGCAGAACATACATTGGCTATGATTTTTGCTGCTTCTAGACAAATTTCAGCAGCTGACCAATCAACACAAAAAGGAAAGTGGGAAAAGTCTAGATTTATGGGTCAGGAATTAACGGGCAAAACTTTAGGTTTAATTGGTGTAGGGAATATAGGATCCATAGTTGCAGATCGTGCTTTAGGGTTAAAACTTAAAGTCAAGGCCTACGATCCCTTTCTAACTGATGAAAGGGTTCAACGCCTCGGAATAGAGAGAGTAAAAACCTTGGAAGAGTTAGCAACGGAAAGTGATATAATTTCATTACACATACCTAAGACTGACAAAACCACCAACACTATAAATGCTTCTTTGATCAAAAAAATGAAAAGTACAGCTATTCTAGTTAACTGTGCTAGAGGTGGTCTAGTGGATGAAAAAGCTCTCGCAAATGCATTGAAAGAAAAATCAATCGCTGCAGCGGCTTTTGATGTATTTGATTCAGAGCCAGCCTTGGATAACCCGTTATTTGGCCTGGAAAATGTCGTTTGCACGCCACATCTTGGTGCCTCTACCTCAGAAGCGCAAGTTAAAGTAGCTGTCCAAGTTGCTGAACAGATATCAGATTACTTGCGAGAGGGAGCTATTACGAATTCAATAAATTCTCCTTCTATTTCTGCTAGTGAAGCACCATTACTTAAACCTTGGGTGAAAGTCTCGGATGTATTAGGCAGTTTTATAGGTCAGGTTATTGAATCGGGTCTAAAAGAGATAAATATTGAGTATGTTGGCTCGGTGGGGGAACTTAATACGCGACCACTAACTTGCTCGATTGTAGCTTCAATTTTAAACCCTATCGTTGGGCTTGGGTCTGTCAATCTGGTGTCTTCTTTAATCTTTGCACGCGAGAGAGGTATTTCAATCAGTGAGATAAAAAAAGACTCACAGGGAGCCTTTGGCTCGTATATCAGAATACTTGTTAAAACAGAGCAGGCTATCAGATCTGCCGCCGGTACAGTTTATTCTGATGGGAAACCCAGATTTATCCAAATAAATGGAATTGATATGGATACGATGCCGCAGAAATATATGTTATATACATCGAATATAGATACTCCAGGCTTTATTGGATTGTTAGGAACTTCTTTGGGAAAGATGAAAGTGAACATAGCAACTTTTTCTCTAGGGCGAAAAGAAAAAGCTGGGTTAGCACTTGCTCTATTAGGAATCGATGAGAATATAGATCCAAAAGATTTGAAAGAGATAAAGCGTCTCAAGGGTGTCAAAGAAGCAAAAACCTTAAGTTTTGAAATTTGATTAGGTAGGCAATGAGTAATTTAGTTGTAATAGGTACTCAATGGGGAGATGAAGGAAAAGGAAAAATTGTAGATTTACTTTCCTCTGAAGCAGATACCATAGTCAGATTTCAAGGAGGGCATAACGCTGGTCATACATTGGTTGTTGGTGATGAAATCTTCAAGCTTTCGCTTTTACCTTCAGGTATCATTAGAGAAAATAAAATCGCGGTAATCGGAAATGGAGTTGTCTTAGATCCATGGAAATTGCTAGAAGAGATAGAGCAATTAAGCTCTCGAGGGATAAAGATCGGTAGCGAAAGGCTAATCATATCTGAGAATACCCCACTCATATTACCCTTTCATAAAGAGCTAGATCTTTTGCGTGAAAAAAGAGCGGGGAAAGAAAAAATAGGAACGACAGGGAGAGGAATAGGACCAGCCTATGAGGATAAAGTTGGTAGAAGAGCTTTAAGAACTGGTGATTTACAAAACACCCAAGAAATAAAAAGAAAATTAAAAAACATCAAAGCACATCATGATATTTTGAGGGCAGGACTGGGCGCTCCTGATATAGATGAAGAACAACTTCTTAATGAATTAGTGCTAGTGGGTGAAAAAATTAAAACTCTTATAAAACCCGTTTGGAAAATTCTTAATAAACAAATTAAAAAAAATCAAAATATTTTATTTGAAGGAGCGCAAGGTTCTATGCTCGATGTAGATTTTGGCACCTATCCATTTGTTACCTCTTCTTCAACAATAGCAGCGGCAGCAGCTATTGGAAGTGGTGTTGCACATAATAAAATCAAATCTGTGTTAGGAATTACCAAAGCATATACAACTAGAGTGGGAGAGGGTCCAATGCCCACTGAACTAACTGATAGTATTGGACGCTATTTGGCGGTGGAGGGAAATGAAAAGGGAACAGTGACAGGTAGAGACAGAAGATGTGGATGGTTTGACGCTCCTCTAGTTAAACGAAGTTGCATATTAAATGGGGTAACGAGTCTGGCGTTAACAAAAATAGACGTTCTAGATAAACTTGAAACAATAAAAATTTGTATAGGATATAGGGTTGACAAAGAAGAGCTTTCGGATTTCCCGGTTACTACATCTTTAACCAAAAGATTAACGCCAATATATGAGGAAATCGACGGCTGGAACACGAGCACAGTTGGATTAGAAAAAATGAGTAAATTGCCTTTAAATGCACGAATCTATATTCAAAGGATTGAGGAGTTAACGGACTCTAAAGTGTCGATTATCTCGACGGGACCAGAGAGAAATCAAACAATTACCATAAACAGCCCGTTCCAATCTAACTAAAGCAAAAAGATGTTTTCCTACAAATTAAAAAGATTTCTTGCAATTCTTGTTTTATTAATTTGGTTGCCGTTTTACATAGTGTTGGTTTTAAACATCCTTGCTATATTCGAAAGACCAAGCTTGATTATAGAGCTTTTAGTGTATGTCATAGCAGGTGTTTTCTGGGCATTGCCTTTCAAAGCGCTCTTCAAAGGAATAGGACAACAAAAAAAGAATAAATAAACGAGGTATAAGGATCAGGTGGCTTTACTGTGTCTAATAAATCGATAAATCCAGTAGACTTAAAAGAGACTGTCACTCTCGTAGGTGGCGCAGGCTTTTCCAAAAACCTTCTCTCGAAAAGCTTAGCTCTTACCGAGGATATAGTAGCAGCTGATGGAGGAGCAAATTTTCTTCCGGCATGTACAGTGCCAAAATATATTTTGGGCGATTTAGACTCTATAGTTTCTCCGGAAAAGTGGATTGAAAAAGGAAGTAAATTAATAAAATTGAGTGAACAAGACTCAACTGATTTTGACAAATGTATATCAGTTATTGAGTCAAATAAAATTATTGCGTTAGGCTTTATGGATCAAAGACTAGATCACTTTTTAGCTGTTTGTTCATCGCTCGTGAAGCATAGACGCTGTATTCTTCTGGTTGGGAAAAGAGATGTTATTTTTCACATGCCGAATGATTTTTCCATTAAACTCCCTATTAATTCACGTGTTTCTTTATTTCCTATGAATGAAATAAAAACAGTTCAAGCAGTTGGTCTAAAGTACCCTGTTGAAAATCTTAAGTTCTCACCAATGGGTAAAATTGGAACTTCCAATATATCAACAAGTGAAAACATAAGAATATCCTACCAAGGGTCAGGAATGCTCGGTATATTTTCTAGTCGATACCTAGATATTTTCTACAATTCGATGTAGGGTTACAAAAAAGCGGAGAAAAAAATCATTTCCAGTAAACAAATTGCAGCCGCTAAGTCTATGGAATTTATAGACCCTCAGAAAATCTTTGGATTAGGTACTGGTTCAACAGTCAATTTCCTCATACGCAAAATTCATGAAAGTTATATTTTGAAAGGCCAGCCTCTAAATGCAGTATCTACTTCTAGGGAAACAACTAGCCTTGCCACAAGTCTTGGTATCAATATTGTAGATCTGGATCAAGTGGATGAACTTGACGTTGTCATTGATGGAGCGGATGAAGTTGATCCCCAAAATAATTTAATTAAAGGGGGTGGTGGTGCGCTTTTGATGGAAAAAATTGTAGCAAGTTGCTCTAAGCAATTTATTATAATAGTCGACTCCTCAAAAATTGTTTCCAGCCTAGGAAAGTTTCCCCTGCCAGTTGAAGTGGTTCAATTTGGTTCTGAGAGAATTAAAGCCTCTATAGAGAGATTTTTAATTTCTTTAGGGTATCAAATGCCTAAAGTTACTTTTAGAAAAGCTGCTTCATATAAATATATAACTGATCAGCACAATTACATTCTTGATTTGCATCTAAATGAAATCCTAGATCCAAAGACGTTATCTGTAGGGTTGCTTCAAATAGTTGGAGTTGTTGAAGTTGGTTTATTTATAGATATGGCTTCTAAAATAATTATTGGTAGTGATGATGGAAGCTGTAAGGTGATTTAGGAGGCTAGAATGTATGACTTATTTGTTATAGGTGCAGGATCAGGAGGAGTTCGTTCAGCAAGGCTAGCTGCCGCTGAGGGATTCAGTGTTGGTATTGCCGAGTCCTCTCGCGTAGGTGGTACTTGCGTAATAAGAGGATGCGTTCCCAAAAAGCTAATGGTCCATGCTGCAGAATTCAGCCAGTATTTTAGCGATAGTGAAGGTTATGGGTGGACTATTAAAGAGCAGCATTTTAATTGGCAGCAGATGGTGGCAGCTAGAGATAAAGAGATAGATAGGTTAGAGGCAGCATATAAAAAAAATCTGGAAAACTCAGGTGTCGAAATTTATAAAAATTTTGCAAAATTGAAAGGACTGAATGAGATTGAGCTAGATAATCAGAAAGTTATAAAAGCAAAACATATTCTTTTAGCAACTGGTGGAAAGCCAAATAAACCGAGGTTCCGCGGCGTCCATCTCACTAAGTCTTCTGATGATATTTTTATGATGAATGATCTGCCAAAAAAAATAGTTATCTATGGTGCTGGGTATATAGCTTGCGAATTTGCATCAATTTTCAAGGGTTTAGGCGCTGATGTAACGCTCGTTTACAGAGGAGAAGTTTTGTTAAGAGGTTTTGATAACGATATTCAATCTATGGTAAGGCAAGGACTAGAGGACAAAGGTATTAAGGTTTTGCTTAAATCTCAAATTGAAAGTGTTACGAAAAATTTGGAGGGGTTCACAGTGGCATTAGGCGACAAAAGACAATTAATAACTGATGAAGTTATATGTGCTACAGGTAGAACGCCAAATATCGAATATCTAGGACTTGAAAAATTGGGTATTAATTTAAAGAAAGGTGCTGTGCTGGTTGATGAATATCAAAAGACAAATATATCTAATGTTTATGCTATAGGTGATGTTACTGATAGATTAAACCTTACGCCAGTGGCCATAAGAGACGGCATCGCTTTTGTTAACACTGTTTTCAAAAACAAACCAACGGTACCAGACCATCATTTGGTCCCCAAAGCCGTTTTTACTAAGCCTGAAGTGGGAACAGTTGGCATGTCCGAGAGGGATGCCGTTAGTGAAGGTATAAATTTTTTGGTTTTTAAAACCGAGTTCAAGCCAATGAAAAATCAATTATCAGGCAACCCACAAAAAACACTTATGAAAATGCTCATAAAAAAGATGCAATCTTGACTTGTGCTGAATTATGTACTTTACAGAATAACTCTTTCGCAGCAGTTGCAGGGTTTGTAATTGTTAAACAGATGCCCTCAACAGCTAAAGGGACAGTGTTTCTAACATTAGAGGATGAAACAGGGACCTCAAATATAATTTGTTGGAATAGTGTTTACAGGAAGTTTAGGGATCAAGTTGTATTCTCTTCGTTTTTATTAGTAAGTGGACAGCTACAAAGGGAAAACGAAGTCTCTCACCTAATTGCTAATGATATAAGAGACATCTCAAGACTTCTCGAACTTATTCCAAATATAAAATAAACACGCATTATTGAGTTGGCAGACCAATAAATCTTCTCATACCGTTTCTTAGTATCAACATAAGTATGGATGTTTTGTTTGACTTTTTTGCCTCTTCGTTAAGTTTGTAAAGTTCATCTGTGGAAGATATCTTTATTCTGTTTATTTGAATAATTACGTCTCCCTTTTTCAACCCCTTCTCCTCGCCAACAGACCCTGCTTTTACATCTACTATAACAACACCCTTTATATTTTGACCAATACCAAACTGTTCAGCTACTTCTCTGTCTAAATTAGACAAAGTCATCCCTGCAAACTCGACTTTTTTTGTCCTTTGTCTCGATGGTTGGCTTGACGCAATGTTATCTTCTAACCGACCTAGCTTGACGGACAAGGACACTTTCTTTCCATCCCTCAGTACCTTCACTGACACCTGCTTACCTACAGGACTGTCCCCAACTATCCTAACGAGCTCTCTGGTGTCCTTTATTGTCTTACCGTCAAACTCAGTGATAACATCTCCTGATTTTATACCACCAGTTTTAGCAGGTCCATCAGGGACATCAGTAACTAAAGCACCATCAGTTTTTTCAATACCAAGCGCTTCCGCGACATCTTCAGTAACATCTTGTATTCTGACTCCTAACCAACCTCTTCTTGTCTCACCAAAAGTCGTAAGCTGGTCTATCACTTTCTCAACTACAGCCGATGACATTGAGAAACCAATACCTATAGACCCACCATTCGGAGAAAGAATCGCCGTGTTAACACCAATGACTTCACCATCCATGTTAAAAAGTGGTCCTCCTGAGTTTCCTCTATTTATTGCCGCATCGGTCTGTATGAAATCGTCATAAGATCCACTTAAAGCTCTTCCCCTCGCAGAGATAATACCTGCAGAAACAGAGAACCCTTGACCTAAGGGATTACCTATAGCTAAAACCCAGTCACCTACTTTAGCCTCGTTGCTA
>CACIAQ010000030.1 GCA_902584635.1 uncultured Alphaproteobacteria bacterium | reverse complement strand
TCATGGGGGCGCAAAGATAAACGGTTTTTCAGCGGTAAATACCGATACATCTATTCAGGAAAACTTGGTTGTACAGCCCTCAAGTCAAATACTTGATTATACTATCATTTCGGAGAAGAAAACAGACACACATTTTATGATTAAAATAAGATCTGCGGTTGGAAAACTAAAAGTGAAGAGTTGCAAAAATAAAGGGTTGAAAAGCTTATCTATTTATAAGCCTATCATTAATCTTGATCCTTCTGCACCATTTTGGGCTAATTCACTGGCTGATGAATTGACCAATAGTATTATGGACTCCTTTAAATCTGAAAAAGATGTTAATCTCACGGACAATTCTTATGTTTTACTCGATCGAGCGCAACTACCAACTATCAATGATGATTATGACTATATCTCTCTTACTTCGGGACGACAAAAGACACTATATGGTGATTATGCTGCAGTATTATCAATATCAATTGTTCACAAAGAGAGTTTGGTTGGCTTCACTAAATTTAACTCTCTCATAATCACTTTCACTTCCAATGTCTACGAAGGGGAGACCTACTCATTTTCTTTTTCAGAAACTAAATCTATCGAAGCATTATTTTCTTCCGGTGGGCCGTGGAGAACTATCAATTTACTGTTGAAAACAAATAGAGAAAATATTATTGAGCCTATCTTAGCCGCTGCTAAAGAGCATTCTGGAGATGTTATAAATAATCTTACGTGCAAGAAAATCAATAGCATTATTACTGTGAAAAATGGAAGAATAGAGGTGCCTCTTGGCAAGAGACATGGGATCAAGTCATCTACATTGGCTGTGACAAAAGGCGAACAAACTCCTTTCAATGTTTTGAGAGTGGAGCAGGTTTCAGAAAACAAATCGGTGTTAGTACCACTTAATAACGCGTTAGAATTTAGTAAACTGAATGGACAATCAATTCAATTTTTGGATAATATGTAATGTTAAAAAAATATATTTTCTTGCCCTTTTTTTTAAGCACTTTTTCGCTCGTTAATTATTTATACGCTGAGCCTTTTGTTGTTCTGCAGTATAATAATGCTTCTGAGTTATCAGATAGATCAAATGAGTTTGCTCAAAACCCCGATTATTCAAAAAAACACAAAATTACGCTTGGAGAGAGCTTAAATTTAATAATTGAAAAATACTATGACGGAAGTGGATTGAATACATACTTTTTACAGCTCGCAATAGTATCATTAAACAAGCATGCGTTTAGAAATAGGAACATTAATTATATGATTGCAGATAAGACCCTTCATCTTCCAAGCATAAACCAAATTACGAAACTCATGAAGGGTATTGCTTTTAAATTAGATGAAGAAGTAAATTACGAGCAAAATAAAATTTACTATTTTGGAGGATAAGGTGGTAGCTTTAAGGATATTAATCCCAACAGTAATTTGGTGCGCCCTGAGCACTCAAAGTATTGCATCACAGGAAAGAGTCTCTGGTTCCAATTTAGCTGACTTAGTGATACAGCGAATAAACGAAGAAGGATTAAGTGCTCACCCCGTTATAAGAAAAGATAGATTTTTTTATGGATGTCGAAGCGACAACATTATTATCTCGAAAAGATATAAGTCTTGGAAAACAGTAAAACTTACTTGCAGGGGTAATGAATTATGGAGCTATTCATTTAGAAATAGAATGGAAAAAGCGGCGTCTATTCCAATAGAAAAATCTGAAGATCTTCAAAAAAAACCAAATGACAGGAACCTAAATAGTACAAAAAAAGTGTTCGTAATGAAACATTCAAAATTCAAAGGAGATAGGATTGAAAAGTCGGATTTAGTTTTGTCCGAGAAGAAAAAAACGATTTCTAATGGGGCTTTTAACGATTTGCAATCTGTTCTTGGGAAAACGCTAAAAAAAAGCTTAAGAAAAGGGTCTATTTTAAAGGCAACTCATTTAAACCCAGACTGGCTAGTTTATAAAAATCAAAGGATTATAATCGAGCATAGTATTGGCGCAATATCCGTAAAAGTGGAAGGAATTGCGCTTAGTAATGGTGCAAAAGGAGATAGAGTACTAGCAAAAAATATATCAAGTAACAAAATTATTGAAGGTTTTGTTAAAGGTACAAAAAAAATAACAGTTTTTAATAAAATTTAGTACATTTATGTCGTATAGTTAAGCAAGGAGAAAAAAGATGGTCGGATCTATTAAAAATTTTACTGGGCAGAGAGTTGACATGTCCAAGGGAATGGCAGAAAGCAAAGTTCAGTCTGAGAAATTAGACGACTCTAGTGCGGCCAGTATTTCTGGATCTAAGGTTGATGCTGTATTGACAAGTAAATCAAGAGAGGCATTGAAAGTTATGGCTGAAAATCCATCAATAAATATGGAAGCTGTTGAAAGAATTAAACAAAAAATAAAAGACGGAGAATACCCTATCGACTTTGATAAGTTGGCAGATAAACTATTAGAGTCTTATTGGAACTCAGGGTCTTAAAAGACTAACTTATTCTAGGCTTTTACATATGAGTTTACCAACAGCACATAACTACGTAATTGAAAACTTAATTGAAAACTTGGTTTCATTAGAAGAAAACTTCCTAAAACCGAACATTTTAATTAAATTATTAAATAAAACCGAGTCAGCACTAACCGAGATTGTTGAAATTTTGAGCAAAGAAGAGTTGGCGCAAGAACTCTTAGAAAAAGAAAAAGACAATATAAATTTGGTAATTGATAGACTGAGCCGACTAGAGAAATCCTCACATGAAAAGTTAAACTGGGCAACACAGTTTTCAAACTATCTACAAAAAAATATCAATACAAAATAGCTTGTTTTGAGCAAATAATTCAATACAATCTTCATTGATGGATCTTCAAGTTATAATACTAGATTATGTTTTAACTGAAAGAGCTGGAATGATGTTATTCTTGATAGCTCTAATTTTCTTGATATTCCAACAAAACAAATCACTCACACTAATTGAAAAAGAACTTTCAAACGTTGTTGGAAAAATAAATAAGCTAGTTAATAGAAGTGAGGATACGACTTCAGATCTTAGTTCACTTAGCTCAAGAATATCAAATCTTTCGGGTGCTGTATCGGAGGCTAATAATGTAGCAGAAAATACAAAGAAAGAGTTAAATATGCTTGCTGAGGGCATAAATAGCGAAACGGTTTTCAATGAAGCAATAGATCTAGCTAGAAAAGGTAGCTCAGCAGAAGAAATCGTAACTAGAACCAAGCTAAGTAAAGACCAAGCTGAAACAATTGTAAGATTTCATGGCTCTAAAACCTAGAAATTTTTTAATCTTTTTGGGTTTTCGTATTTAATTAATGAAACTTTGAAAAATTAGAAATATCTGAATTTAAATCAAGCTCCTATTCCGTTTTATTCTTAAGATTTACGTGTTCAGCAGAACCAGCATCCGCCTCCACTCCTTCAGCAGTACCCTCCTCTGAACCAGCATCCACTTCCACTCTGTTATGCTCTTCCTCTAAACCTTCTTCAGATTTAAATTGGCGGCTTTCCTCAGTCGATATAAACTCTGCCTTGCCCGACTCTATTAGTTTTTCGCCATCTTCTCTTTTTACATCAATAACAACTCCTGAAGGGAAACGAACACCGTTTACTTCACTTGAGTCTACTATTCTCAATCGCATCCACGACATATTATTACCAATTCCTTCTGGATCCTTAACATCTGAAACCTCAGCCAGAGTATTATCCAAATCAAACCCACCTTGTTTATTGGATAATTCATCAAGTTGGTCTGCCATAGTGTTGCCAGCTAGCAAAGCGAGCCTTTTTCGCAAAATATAGACCCTAGCTGCCATCGCACTAAGCCTTGATAGGCTATCCTTCTCACCCTCTATTACAGCTTTATAAAAAGTAATTTGTTCTTCAAAGCTTTTGTCAGAATATTTTACTAACAGCTCATCTCTCGCGCTTAATATTATTGGATCCAAGGGAACCGGATCGCTTTGATCGAAATTAATTGGTGTCGCTGAGGAAGTCATTTTTTTTCCTTTATTTATCAAGTTGGCATTTTATTTGCAATTTTCACACCAGAAATCAGAAAATATTGATAATTACAACGTCGAAATAGCTAATAATGAAAACAATCGAAAATCACCTGAGTATACACTCAAATGCATTAAATTTAAGAGGAAAAAGGAATAGGATACTCGCTTCCAATATTGCAAATGCTGCAACTCCTCATTTTAAGGCTCGTGATATAGATTTCGATGTTGAAATGAGAAAAAAAGAAAAAATAGGTAACATTTCAGTAAATCATGAAAAGCATTTTGCCCTTTTAACAAGAGTTAGGCCTAATGATGTTATGTTTAGAGAGCCCCTTAATCCTTCGCTTGACGGAAATACTGTCGAAATGGCCGTAGAACAAATGGAATTCTCAGAAAACGTTGTCAGATACCAAACCACACTTCAGTTTTTAACAAACAAAATATCGGGACTTATGTCCGCAATTAAAGGTGAATAATGAGCTCTGTAAAAAACATATTTGACGTTTCTGGACGAGCTATGGCTGCCCAAATGATTAGGCTGAATACGGTTGCAAGTAATTTGGCTAACTCAAATAATATATCGAGTACTAGTGAGGGAGCTTATCGACCCCTAAAGCCTATTTTTAAGACAACATATTCTGATAAGCTTCACGACAATGGAATTGCAACTGTTGATGCAATAAATGTAAGGGAGCTTAATAGAGAACCAGAAAGAGTTTATATGCCAGATCACCCAAAAGCTAATGAAGATGGCTATATATTTAATGCAGCAGTCAACATAGAGGAAGAAATGGTAGAGATGCTTGAAGCAAGTCGTCAATACCAAAACAATATTGAAGTCATCTCAACTATAAGAGCTTTAATGATAAGAACGATAAATTTAGGAAAGTAATTTTTGGAGTACGAATATGTCTAGTATAGAAAGTAATAATCAATCACTTAAAAATATTTTAGAAAAAATTGGAGTGAAGACACCCGAAAACGCCGCTGCGAAACCTAAAAGCAGCCTTGGGCAAGAAGACTTTCTAAAACTTATGACCACACAGCTACAAAATCAGGACCCTTTTGCTCCTATGGAGAATGGAGAGTTCATTGCTCAAATGGCCCAGTTTTCAACGGTAACGGGAATAACAGAAATGGGTCAAACTCTTAAGGGTTTATCAGATAAGTTAAATGAATTCAGAATTGCAACGGCGTCAGATCTTTTAGGGAACTCAGTTCTTGTACCAGGCAACATAGTAAGACCTAATAAAGATGGCGAAATCCACGGAATAATTGATCTTCCATCAGCTTCTAGTGAAACTTCCGTCTCGTTTTATGATGGATCTGGTGAACTTGCACATTCTGTGGATTTGGGCGTACAGGGTCGAGGATTAGTTGGCTTTGAGTGGTTGAATATTCCTAAAGAAATCATTGCTAAAGATGAACCTTTAAGAGTAGAAGCATATATTAATACAGGTAAAGGCTCTGAAGGCCTAACACCGTCTGTTTTCTCTGAGGTAATTGCTGCTTCATTAAATGCCAAAGGCCAAGGCGTGAATATCGATGTAAAAGATTTTGGTGAGATGGCTGCAGCTGATGTCATCAAGTTTAGAAACTAATTAAGATTATTGAGTTAAAGTAAAACGGAGTAAAAAATGTCATTCTATACAGCATTAACAGGACTGAACGGCGCACAATCAGACATATCAGCAACATCAAATAACATTGCTAACGTTGGTACTACTGGTTTCAAGAGAAGTAGAGCAGAATTTGGTGACATT
The DNA here is from genome assembly GCA_902584635.1 of uncultured Alphaproteobacteria bacterium. GTDB lineage: Bacteria > Pseudomonadota > Alphaproteobacteria > Rhodobacterales > Rhodobacteraceae > CACIJG01. The sequence goes on along the minus strand of CACIAQ010000030.1, from coordinate 17,987 downwards.
TTTGCTACCTCACCCCTTCAAAACTCTTCTTCATCAATTGGTTCTGGTACCATTTTGAAAGGTATTAAACAGCAGTTTACACAGGGAAACATTTCTTCATCATTAAATGCGCTTGATCTTGCTATTTCTGGTCAGGGATTTTTTGCACTTAAACCGTCACTTACTTCAGCTCAAACAGTTTATACTAGAAACGGATCTCTTAACGTCAACAATGATAGATACGTTGTTGATTCCGCTGGTCAGTATCTCCTCGTTTATCCTGTTAACGAAGACGGATCGGTTACAGCGAAAGATTTGATTTCTGCATTGCCGCTACAGCTTCCAGTTACTTCAGGTGATCCAAAAGCGACATCAAATATTGATCTTGGGGTTAACGTCCCTGCAGCTGCCGCTGTTGTTCCTGATCAACCACAATTTGCCGATGGATATACATTTGATCCTAACAATTCTGAAACTTTTACTAACTCAACATCAATAACGATCTTTGATGACTTGGGAAACCCTACTATTGCTACAATGTTTTTCATAAAAACTCAAACGGCGTCTGCTACAGATCCAACCAATAAATTCGACACTCGCCTGGTGATAAACGATACTATTATCGAACCGGAACTGGTGAGCGCGGTGGATGATGCTGGCAAACAGATATTTATTGATGAGTTCGGTGCTCAAACGACACAAGTTCCAGATGATAACTACTTTCTTGAAGGTAAAGGTTCTCCATTATATAAATTAGATGACCTTAAAACTCAGGTTCCCTCTACAGCAGCTAATATACAGGGTGAGTTAACAGCTTTTGATTTTGGAGAAGAGGGAGATAAGCTCGTTGAAATAGTAACTGATCCCCTGCTATATAATGCGACAGTAGAGTCAGGAAAATTAACTGACAGTGATATTTACTGGGGAAAGAATTTTTTAACTCTTAATGTTGATAGTGCTGACCAGCCAGTAAACATCGATATTAGACCCGGGAAATATAACGCCGCACAGCTAGCCGACGAAGTAGAGCGAGCGATAAACGAGGCCTACGGCGATGATAAAAAAATACAGATAATTAGAAACGTTGATGATGAAATCAATATTGATCTCTCAAAGCTTAATGCCGATGGATCAACATCGTCACTAGATGCTGCGATTACCGTCGATCTTTTATCCGACAGCTATGTCACATCGCAACAAGTTGGTGGAGCACCTAGAATTAATTTAACAGGCGCATCTCCTGACTTCACAAGAGATGAATTTCTAGCCCACGTACAAGCGAGGGTGAATACAGCTTTGAACACTTATGCATCATCCAATGCAACACAAAAAGCAGCCCTAGGTATAGAGAAACTACAATTCACTAGAGCCGCTGGAGCGACGATAGACACAATTTACGAGACGAATGATATAATTTCATTCACCCATACATCCAATGATTATGGAACACCGGCTGTCGCTGGAACGCCTGATGATACTTCTACCAAACACTTAGTGTATTCCTATTTTGATAACAAACCGAATTTAAGTGTTTTTGACGGAGTACAAGCTGTAGCGACAACACCAGTGAACGTTAATGATGGTTCTGGCAACGCGACAAACAATGCTGCGAACAAAATGATGTACTCTACCACTGAGAATACGCTTAGAATTTATTTTACTGGGCTTGATGCAACTGCTGCAAACCCCGTTTTTGCCGCCAATGGAAAGATAAGACTAAGTGGCAATTTTGATGCAAGTGAAACCGCTCAAGCTCAATATTTAAATGGTCGAGAGTTTACAATTTCTAGTGTACAGTACGCTGATGCGACTTCGAATAATACAGCTGGCTATATTCAGATCAATACTACTGGTTTAGGCTTTCCTGATGCAGATTTTGTAGTGAAAAACACAACTGGGCCTAATCTAAGGGTCGCTTACAGTCCTTCTACAAATGTCGAGGCTTTTTTTGAAGGCTCTCAGAACGTTTATGAAGGTGCACCTGTAAATTTTGCAAGTAAGAAAATAGTCATTAGAGAATTTGGAACCGCTAAACAAACAGATCCAGGTAATGATGCAGCTGCTGGCGCTTTTTCAAATTTTGTAGCGACCTTCCAACAAAATAATACAACAGGCTCTAAAGCAATGCTTGGTTTGCAAACTTATACCAAAGGTGCTAACGAGACTGTGCAGTGGGTTGATGAACTAAACCCGCCCATAAAGGTTACTTATGACGAAATCAATCAGAGATTACAATTTACCGTTGATCGAACAGTTCTTGGAACAGGAACGGATAGTAATTTTAATTCTTTTACGGTTTATGGTAAATCTACGGCAACGGATACCAACAATCTTGGTCTTGTATCAAAAGATGACTCACCAAGTACGCTCATTAGAGGTGGAGAGATATTATCTGGTGAAAGTTTTGTTGCGGATGGCGAAGAAATTCAGCTTAACGATAAAAGATATGGGATAGAGGTTGAGTATAACAGTGATAAAAAATCCTTTAGAATCTCAAGTGGAACAACCGGTGAGCAAATTGCGGCACAAGGTGCACTCGGGGTTACAGATGCCCAAAAAGCATCGAATATTCAAGTTGGACGTTATGCGCTTGATGCCACGGGCTCTGTAGTTGACGCAGCTGATTACTTTTCAGGAGATAACAATCTACTCGGCGTTGGATCTACAAAGACAGAGGCAGAATTTACAGCTGGTAAAGGTTTGTCCGCGACAGCGGCGAAAGCGATCGGTGCTACTGCAACGGAACCTCTTAATGAGGTATTTAGGCTTTCAACAACAAATGGTGAAAATATTTTTAACGTATCAGTAAATGGTATCAGCGGTATTATAACTATACCACCTGGTTTTTATGTTGGATCCACTCTTGCCGAAGCTTTGGAGTCAAAAATCAACCAAATTATGGATCCAGTTACCGGCGAGACCGTCGGTGGTGTTACTGCACGGTTTAATGCTTCTACGAATAACTTCGAATTCACCACTGGGACTACAGGCGATTCCTCAACTATTAAAGTTAAAGGTGCTGCCCGTCTAGGGCTCGATGATGTTCCATTAGGTGTTGGAACAATTCCAAAAATATTTAATTTAGTCCAAGCGACAAATGCTAATGGAGTAAACCTTTTCGTAAATGCAGACGGAAAAGTTGTTGAAACCCCTCCTGAAAATATGGTTGAGGGTTATTATCCTCTGTATATTGATGAAGGCGAATTGACTTTCGATAAGACAGGTAAGTTGATCAATCCGAAACAGGATGTTCACTATGAAAAGCAAGAAGAGGGCTTCTCAATATCCCTAGATATTGACTTTGGTTCATCCACACAATTTGCCCAGCCATTCTCAGTATTAAGTGTAAATCAGGATGGTTTTACTTCTGGTCGACTGGATGGACTGGAGATCGATGCTGCCGGAACAATTAGAGCAAACTATACAAATGGTCAAAATAATCCCCTCGGAAAAATAGTCGTTGCGAACTTTAATAACCAAAATGGTTTAAAGCAGATCGGTAACGCGACCTATGTAGAAACTGCCGTATCGGGTATTGCTCAAGTTGGGGAAGCTGGAGCTGAAGGTTTCGGAAACATTTTATCAGGTTCTCTTGAACGGTCTAATGTTGATATTACAGAAGAACTAGTCAACTTGATCACAGCGCAACGAAACTTCCAAGCGTCTGCAAAAGCGATTGAGACAACCACAACACTAACGCAAACAATCATTAATATCAGAGGTTAATTTACTAATTAACAGGGAGGCATAATTAATGGATAGAATGATACATACAGCTCTGAACACGCTGAAAAATTTATCTGCAAATAGAGATGTTCGAGCGCAAAATATGTCCAATTTGAATGTGCCTGGACATCGTAAAGATTTAAACACCAACTTTACCTCTGGCTTTTTGCACCAAGTAAATCAGTACGATACAAGGGTGTTTGCTATACACGATGGTGCTAATGGTTTTTCAAATAAACAGGGGCAACTTAACCCAACTGGGCTTGAAACAGACATAGCTATAAACGGCCCAGGGTTTTTTATCGTACAACCGAAAAGTGGTGATCCAGCATTATCCCGACGAGGTGATTTTTCTGTTTCTAATACTGGACTTTTAGTTGATGGCGCAGGTTCCAAAGTTTTGGACGCAGGAGGTGCGCCTTTAGAGATACCAGGAAATAAGAAGCTAATAGTTGCTGAGAATGGCGACGTTTTCATTGAGCCTTTAAATGGAGCTCCAGGAGAAAGACAATTAGTAGGCACAATCGGTACTAGTTTGGGAGGATCAAAAGAAGACCCGTTAGTAAAAAGCTTAGATGGACACTTGCGACTATCTAGCGGTGGCGTCCCGAACTCTGACCAGGCCGCAGTTCTATCTCAGGGCTTTCTTGAAGGAAGTAATATTGACGCTGTAAGCGAGCTTATTGGCACAATGGAAGATCAACGTCAGTTTGAAATAAATATCAAGCTAATATCTTTATCAAAAGAAATTGATGAGGGTGGATCAAATTTAATGAGGCTTCCTAACTAGCAGTTTTTGGCACAGCTCTTGCTATGAATTAATGAGAGTATTCATCAAGGAGAGTAAAAATGTCAAGTAGTGCAATGCATGTGGCCAAAACTGGCCTAAATTCCCAACAAACAAAAATGCAGGTGATTGCAAATAATCTTGCCAACGTAAATACAACGGGTTTTAAAAAAGATAGAGTGAACTTCGAGTCACTTCTTTATCAAATACAGAGAAGTAGTGGCGAGCAAACATCCGCCGATACAGATTTAGCGTCGGCCTTTGCTGTTGGTACGGGCGTAAGAATCGTTAATACTCAAAAACTATATACTCAAGGAAGCTTAATAAACACAGACAATGCATTAGACTTAGCAATTGATGGAAGTGGCTTTTTCCAAGTTCTTCTTCCCGATGGTCGAGTTGGGTTTACCCGAAATGGCTCATTTTCTCGAAATGCAGAAGGTACACTTGTCACACCGAGCGGCTATACTCTTCAGCCTGAGATTGCTATTCCAGAAGGTGTTACAGAGATCAATGTATCAGCTGATGGATTAGTGAGTGTTCAAGTGGCTGGCGAAGCTGAAGCTGCAGAAGTCGGACAGTTAACATTAGCTAATTTTGCAAACCCATCAGGGTTACAACCAATAGGAGAAAACTTTGCAGTTGAAACACCTGCATCTGGAGCCCCTGCAATAGGCAATCCTTTTGGAGAGGGTTTTGGTAAACTCGTGCAAGGTTCACTGGAAGCCTCAAATATAAATGTTGTGCAAGAACTAGTAGATATGATTGAGACCCAAAGAGCATACGAAGTAAGCTCAAAATCTATATCCGCTGTTGATGAAATGATGCGTTTTGTATCTAATAATCTTTAAGGGAGAGTGATTAATGTTTTCAAAAGAATTTCAAAAAAAATTAATCACCGGGCTAATATTAATTTCTTTTGTTTCTAGTTGCTCAACGCAATTGGAGGAAAGAGCTTCAATGGATTTCGAACCCACAATGCCCAGCATTTCAAAGAGTCCAAAGAAAGACAAATATGGGTCCATTTACAGTAACAGCCAACAAGGACTGTTTGCAACAGATAGAAGAGCTTCTAAAGTAGGCGATCTTTTGACAGTTGCATTATCTGAAAACTTCAGTGCTTCCAAATCTCAATCCGCTAAAAGCGCAAAAAATGGAACAGCAAGCTTTGATTTCCCGAGGATAATGACTGCTGATGCCGACGATACATTGTTTGACAGTAAACTAGCGAAATCTTTTGATGGATCTGGATCAGCTGATCAGACGAACTCGCTTAGAGGGGAAATTTCTGTAACAGTTACGAAAGTTTTTTCAAATGGAAATATGGAAATATTGGGGCAGAAAAAATTAACTCTGAACAATGGTGACGAGTATATCCGTTTAGTTGGGATAATAAGACCGGAGGACGTAGATAGCCGAAACGTTGTTCCTTCCAGCAGAATAGCGAATGCTAAAATATCCTATACTGGAGCAGGAGACGTCGCAGACACATCGAAAAAAGGCTGGTTTTCTAAACTTGTAGATGTGGTGACTCCATTATGACAATAACTCTTCTTAATAAGTTACTTATAGTATTTTTTATAAAGTTGCTTACCCTAACCACGTTCCCTTTACTCGCAGACCGATTAAAAGACCTGACCTCCATTGCCGGGGTTCGATCAAATCAGCTTGTTGGATATGGCATTGTTGTCGGACTAGCGGGAACGGGTGATGGAAATATAGGATTAACGCTTCAATCAATGCAATCAATGGTATCAAGATTTGGATTGGCAACAGATGTAAAGGGTCTTGATGGGAAAAATACTGCAGCAGTAATGGTTACAGGAGAATTAGGAGCATTTGGTAAACCCGGTCAAAACATAAATGTTACGGTCTCAACCCTTGGCAAAGCTAAATCACTAAGAGGTGGTACACTGTTGATGACACCACTTCTTGGTGCAGACGGCGAAACATACGCCGTAGCGCAGGGCAATCTTGTAGTTGGAGGACTAGGGGTAGAAGGAGGCGATGGATCGTCTTTGACTGTCAACATCCCCACTGTGGGTAGAATTCCTAGAGGTGCAAGCATTGAAAAAATGGTTGATAATCCATTTATAAACTCAAGCAATGTCATATTGAATCTTCATCAAGGTGACTTTAGTACTGCTTTAAGTGTATCTGAAGCTATAAATGATATATTTGGTGATAATGTTGCTGTTCCTCTTGATGCATCATCGATAAAAGTGAGATCTCCAAAAGACCCAAGCCAAAAAGTTGCATTTGTAAGTTTATTAGAGAATATCGAGGTAGAGCCCTCCAGGCCAGCAGCCAAGGTTGTTGTCAATGCACGGACTGGAACAATTGTAATTGGTGGAGATGTTAGAGTAACTCCTGCAGCCGTGACCCACGGATCATTAACGGTTAAAATAGATGAGAAAAAGAAGGTTACAGCAACCGGTGGTGCTATTGTTAACGAGAACCAAGTAGTTACAACCCCAGGAGATGCCGTAGTTACTCCTGAAACGGAGATCGAGGTAGAGGAAGAACCAGCAAGAGCATTTGTTTTTGATCCCGGCGTATCACTATCCACGATAGTTGACACCATCAATGCAGTTGGTGCTGGCGCATCTGATCTTGTTGCAATACTCGAAGCGCTAAGAGAGTCGGGCGCATTGAGAGCAGAGTTAATAATAATATAGGTGATGGTATGGAAATTAAATCTATAAACTATCAGACTGACACCGGTTTTACGCTATTTCAAAAGAATAAAAATCAGGCAAATTTAGAAGCAATAGCTGAAGAATTTGAATCAATGTTTATAAACCAAATGCTTAAGAATGCAAGAGATAGTAAACTTTCCGAAGCTCTATTTTCTAGCAATGAAGAGGACAATTTCGGAGCCATGTTGGATCAAGAAAGGTCACGAACCCTGGCTTTAAACTTAGATTTAGGAATTGCCGAGGCGCTCCTTAGACAATTTGACAAAAAAAATAAAGAGTAACCTAAGTGCCTAGCTTATTCGACATAGCAAGAAGTGGCGTTCAATCCTACAGGCAAGCTCTCGCCGTAACCGGGCAAAATATCGCCAATATCAACACTGATGGTTACAAGCGCCGAGAAGCTGGGCTTACCGAGGTAAGTTCCGGACAAGGTGGCATAACACAGATTCAAGATGGAACAGGATTAGGTGTTAGAGTTGAGGACATTAAGAGGTCCTTTGATGCTTATCTTTTGGATAGAAAACGAAATTCGTTTTCTCGCGAAGAAACAGCAACAAACTTCCTTGAAAAAATCAGTGAATTAGAGGACCTACTTTTACCTGGAGATGCAGACCTTGGTTCATCAATGGGTTTATTTTTTTCTTCTCTTCAAGAAGTAGCGGCGTCCCCAGCTGATGTGGCAGCACGTGTTGTTGCTGTGGAAGAAGGAAAGAACGTTGCTGCCACTTTTAGTCGTACGTCAGAGGTTCTTAGCCAGTTAAAAACTGGAGCAAAATCACATGCCCAACAAGAAATCGATACTGTAAATATCCTTACCAAGGAAATTTTAAATGTGAACTCTAAGCTATTATCGAGCACCACCCAAGGTGGCGCTGCAAATGCACTATTAGACAATAGAGATCGTCTTATTGACGAACTGAGTAAAACCCTTGAGGTCACAGTTACATATACCGCAAAAAATGCAGCAATTGTCCGTTTGGGTGGGTCCGGAAGTGGTCCGAAGATAGTTGAGGACTCTAAAAGAATTACAATAGGCTTGGATGAAGAAAGCTCCGACATAAAGGTCATTCTTGCACCTGGAACGCTCAACAGTCCTACTAATCAGGTAACTAATGGGGCTTTAAGGGGCATAATTGATGCCTCCAAAACTGTTGAGCAAACAATTAAAGACCTTGATAGCCTAGCACAAAAGTTTGCCCAAGAGATAAATGATCAACACAAAAAGGGACTCACTTTAGATGGACTAAAGGGCAAAGATATGTTTACATCAGTAGGTTTTACTTCAACCCAAAACCCAACTAATATGGGGAATACTACTGCATCAGCCGTTGCATCGGGCGGTGGCTTGATTAATCCCGATCCGGTAAAACTTGTTTATTCCGAACCAAGAAATGAATGGGTAGCGTACGATCTACAAAATAATGAGATAGCTAGTGACCTTACTTCTATATCTATCCAAGGAATTACAATCACTCTGCTAGGTACCGCATCAGATGGAGATGAGATTACAATTAACCCATCAAATAATTTTTCAAAAGATATGGAGTTTGCTTTAAGGAGAGCAGAAGATATTGCGGCCTCGGCCAGCTTTCTTATCTCAGCAGATACAAAGAACCTTAGTGATGCTAGTATATCCGCAGACTCCACGGGAACGATACAAGATACCAACCTATCAAAATTAAATAATGTATTTACTAATTCACTTTCGCCTATATCAGCTACTACTTTCTTTAATGATGGATTCGTTGCTTCAATTCCAAAAGCAATGGAAGCAATCCAATTGGCAAGTTTTTCAAAGCAATCAGCCTTACAGTTTACTTTATCTGCGAGTGATTTAACAGCGGCAAACCAATTATCTTTTTCCGTAGGTGGTTCAGCTTACAATTTTGATATAGCATATGGAGACGTTTTTAAGAAGCTAACCGGTAGTCCCGCCTCTGAGACTTCAGCGACTGGCGCTTGGGAGGACGCGTCTGAAATAGCAAAATATCTCAACTTGGGTGAACTGAAAGCAGGAAGTACGACACTTCAAAGTCTTGGCATTTTTGCATCTGGAAATGCCGGTAATTTAACCTTATCTTTAGCTTCTGGTGACTTTGCAACCGGAGCAACTATAACCGCTGGAGCTTCTACAATTAATGCTGTGAAGCAAAGCTCGGACACCGCCTCAAATATACAAATTTTCACGCGAGAGGGGCGTCACATTGCGGGATCACCACTTACAAAATTAGAAAAATCTACATTTGTCTCTACAGCCAATGGTTTTTCGGAACAAGCTGTATATAATGCAGATTACCTCAACTTGCAGGAACCAACAGGCTATCGTGGCCTTAACTTGGAACGGGTCAAGCCAGCTGGTACGTTTTCTATACCGCTTGGAGGAGACGGGGTTGGAAGAAAGGCAAAGCTTGGTTTAGGCTCCCTGCCCGCAAGTTCTACAACCACAGCATATGAATTGAAACTATATTTTCCTAATCTAGCAGGTGATAGTTTAAGTACAAATATACCAGCGGGTAGTTCAGCTAAATTTGCTGCAAATCAAATTAATAAAAATATGTCAGACTTGGGGATTAGAGCCTCTGCGAATAACAGAATCGAGTTGTATAGTCTTAGTGGGAATGGGGAAATTTCATTTGATATTGAGTCAAGAAATCAAAAGCCTATTACTATTACAACATCAACAACAGCATCGGACTTAACAGCTCTATATGAAGCAATCAACCAGCAATCTGGGCAGATTGGTGTAAACGTATTTCTTTCAAAAGATAAAACTAGAATAGTTCTTGAAAGTGTAGATGGGGAGGATATTTCCCTGTCTTCTTACTACTCGTCAAGTGGCTTAACACTTAAGACCAGATTTATTGATAAGAACTCTAAACCTATAGGTGACAATACCGCAACGATGCATGCTCGAGGTGATACAGATCCCATTACTTTAGGTACATACTTAAGACAAAACAATGCGGGCGTTGCTGCTATAATTCAAGTTCCTCCTGGTAAAATGAATATTGATGGCACTATCTCTGCTGGAAATTCTCATGGTCTTAGAGTGGGAGATATGGTTATCGGCAGGGCTATAGATGGATCAGAGACAACCACAGGGCTAACAGTTTCTACATTATCGGATACTACTTCTGGAACCTTAAATAATGGTGGAGTGATTTATTATGTAAAGTCAGTAGACTCGGAATCTGGTGACTTTAAGTTAGCTACTGGATCTGCAAATGGGACCGATGTATCACTAACACCAACAGGTGCGGAAAACGCCAACAGTCATGAATTGAGGTTCCGTCAAGTGAAACTTATAGATTCAGGCCGCTTTGGTGGGACGCTAAACCTAGAGGCTGCAAGCTCATTTCAGTCAGTAGTAACTGGTGGAGCTACAATTACTGCAACTGCAGACCCTCTAGCTGATGGGCTTGTAAATCAAATAACAACATCTACAGGAGAGAAACAAACTCTTAATTTTAAAATTAATGAACAAATTGACTTCAATGCTGGTGATACTCTAGGTCAAGCGGCCTCAGCTGCTGCCGCTACATACGGGATCGATGTTAACTTTATAGACGCTTCCTTAGCAAGCGCTGGCACGGCTTTTTCAGCATCAGTATCTAGCTCTTCACTTAAAGAACAAACTAAATCAGCCTTAACCAAGGCGATGGCTAATTCCCTAAGGTCGACTGCGCCTATATCTTCTATTAAGGGAGTAAAAGTAACAAGTATTCCAGCAGACGGCTCATCACTAACTGTATCATTCAATGGACAAAATTATCTCTTAACCATGGTAAAGGGTGAAGTAGTCGTAACTGGTGGTGAAATAGATAGAGTTTCGGCTTATTTTGAAGCTGTTACAGGAGGATATGCTCTAAAGGTAGCGGCTCCTGATGGTGTTTTAACGGGTGCGCAATTTTCTGTTCCTACGACTGTCTCAGGAAATACGGATGCAGCAACACTTTTTGGAATGACTCCTGCGACGGTAACTAAAACTATTATTGGTCGAAGCGTCAACTTCACTGCAGGTGCAACCAAAACCTTTCCCGTTTCAGTAAATGGAACTTCACAGAATATAACCGTGACAACAACCGCTGCAAACACATTCAATATTGCCGGAGGTGCCGCTACTTTTTTATGGGTTGATGACTCTGGTGGTAAGGGGCATTTGCAAATTACAGTTACTGGGGATAGCACCGAATTGACCTTCGAAAACAATAATAACGCTGAGGCAGTAGGGCTAAAGACAGCTGATATCTTGGCTTATGTGAAAGACGAAGATCTCATACTTGAGACTACTGATGGTCAAGTACTAGATGTCGCGGCATCAGGGTCCACGCCTATGTCAAGTTTAGCATCTGAAAACTTCAAACTTACTAATTTACCTCCTGAAGAATTGATAGTGTTAGTAAATGGTGGTGGGGCAAGAAAATTAGCAGCGAGCTTTGATAGTAATCCACCTGCATTGGAAGAAATTACCCCAGAATTAACAATTAAAGTAACGACCGACGCTGGAAATATAATTGATATTTTAGATAAAGAAACTGGGCATTCAATTGCTACTCGGCAACTTGATAATGCGGGTGCTGCTGGTGCACTTGGTTTCTTATTCAAAATAGACGGAAGAGCCGTAAGTGGAGATGTTTTTAACTTTTCTGCGAACTCAGGAGGAGTTGGCGATAATCGAAACATTAGTTCGGTTCTAGAATTGCAAAGAGAGAAGAATGGCAAAGGTGGCTTTCAGCAAATTTTTTCAAATATTGTCTCTAAAGTCGGATCACAAGTCAAATCCGGAAAGCTTAATGTGGAAGCAGCTGAAGCCATGAGAGAAGCGAGTGAAGAAGCAGAGGCACAATTTTCTGGGGTAAATTTAGACAGTCAAGCGGCTGCACTAATAGAGTTCCAACAAGCGTATCAGGCATCTTCACGCATTTTGCAAACAGCGCGTGAGCTTTTTCAAACATTAATTGATACAATATGAGGTAATCAATGGAAGTAAGTACAAAATTATTTAATGCACAAGCTACCAAGAACTTTAGTAAGATTAACGAGCAGATTCAAGACACGCAAGCGAAGATTGCTTCCGGTAAAAGTTTTTTGAAAGCTTCAGATGATCCCGTGACAGCATCAAACTTATCAGCGAAGCGAGAGCAAAAAATTCTTTTGGAACGATTTATTAAGAATGGTAATACTGCAAAAACACGTCTTGATTTAGCGGATAGTGGGCTTAATCAAGTGATAAGTGTTTTAACTAGATTTAGCGAATTATCAATTCAAGCTGCAAACGATACTAACGGTGTGGATGATAGATTATCGATGGTCAAGGAAATGGAAGAGCTTTCTACTCTTGTTCTAGAGATTACAAATACTCAGGACGCTAATGGCAAAAGCATATTTGCGGGATTTAAGGCTGCAACCAGCGCTTTTAACAAAAGACTAGACGGAACAGTTGAGTATGTAGGCGACCGAGGCAAACATGCCCTTCAAGTCTCCGAAAACATGAAGGTTGTTTCCGGACTTGACGGAGGTACAGTCTTTGGGGCGATAAAAACTGATTTCGGTCGAAAAAGTATCTTCGAAATACTCGAAAATTCAATAAATGCAGCAAAAACCGCTAGTCAAGTAAGTAGTAAAGGAACTGCTCCCGCTAAAGCTGAGCTAGAATTAGCTGTTTCTCGAAATCCTCAAAACTGGTCATTTGATCTTCAAGGTAGTGAGGGAACGATAAATATAAATATGAACCTATCACAGGCAAGTATTTCTGACCTGAAAGATGAGATAAACTTACATACGGATAAGACAGGCATAATTGCCTCATATGACGATACAACCAAAAAAATTACTCTTTCTGAGAAGTTTGCGGGATCAATAACTATTTCTAACCTGGAAATTGAAGGTGTAAATAGTGCATCAAGAGAACCTGAGTTTTATTTTCAGTTAGAGAGCATTGATGGCGAAGGCAATAAAATTGGCTACCCTCGTCAAATTGTTGACAAAGACCAGGTTATGTCAACTTCAGTAGGTGACATAAAAAAATCAATAAACCATATTAGTAATCAATTGGCATTTATAGGTGCCCAAACGCGAAAAACGGATCAGCAACTGATTTTTTTGGGTGAAAGGTTAACTATTGTGAGCGCAGAGGTAAGCGAAATAGGCGATGCTGACCTTACAAAATTGGTTACTGATCTTCAGGCAACGATAGTAAATAGAGATGCTGCTCAGGCCGCATTTGTGAAAATTGGACAACAAAGCTTGTTCGATTTTCTTAGATAGTAATGAGTTTGGCATAGTAAATGCATATCAAAATGCGGAAACAAACAGGTAGAAAGATATGAGTACTATAGGATCGAACATAGCGGCATTGAAGTCCTTACATAACTTGAGACTAAATGAGGATGGATTTGCCAAAGCAACAGAAAGGTTGTCATCAGGAAAGCGTTTAAATAGCGCAGGAGATGACGCCGCTGGAGCTGCAATTGTTAATAGAATGTCTTCCCAGATAGCCGGTATGAATGTAGCTATAAGAAATGCTGGCGATGCTATTTCAATGTCTCAGGTCGCAGAAGGCGCTCTTCATGAAGTTTCTGAAGTACTACAAAGAATGCGAGAGTTGGCGGTGCAAGCCGCAAATGGTTCCTACAGTGGAGCCGACAGAGTATCATTGAACCAAGAAGTGGTATCACTCAAGAAAGAATTAATTCGAATTGGTGAAACAACTACATTTAACACAACAAAGCTATTAAACGGAACTTTTCAGGATACTGAATTCGAAATCAGTTTTGATGAATCGCCGCAGCACACCCACTCTCTAAGTATCGAAGATATCCGTCCCAATAAAATTGGTATGTGGAATATGTCTTCTCAAATGGAAAAATCAGTTGAGGTCTCGTCAACGGCAGCATCAGGTGCCGCCGCAATTATCACAGTATCGACAGATCATGATTTCGCTGCTGGAGACTTTGTAACATATGTTCATGGCGGGAACGCTGCAGAACAAATTATTGGCCTAGAATCTGGCAGAACTTACAGAGTTGATGCCGCTAATCTTACAGCAAATACCTTTTCTTTAACTGATGTGGATAGTCAGGCAATAACCTATGGCCAAGGAAACTTGGGTGATGGTACGGGATCAAAGTTCTTTTTGAACAGCTTAGGCAACGCACCCTCAGTAGGTATTGTTGGAGCAGATACCGTTGCTTCAGAGGTACTCGGAGCTGAAGAATTGGAAATTTATGGTTACGTTGGGAAGGAAACAACAAAATTTAAAAATGGCGCTACTGCAAGGGATATTGCTACTGCAGTAAATTCCGTTGAAAGCAAGACAGGCGTCGTTGCTTCAGCATCAACACATGCCAGGTTAACACTCACACCTGATAATTCAACAGATGCATTTACTGTAGTATCCTTCGATCTATACGGGATGAATTCAACTGCTGTTCCTATTACGTCAAGTGTCAAATTTGGTACTGGTGATAATACATCGTATCCCGATTTAGCTGACCTAAGAGACAAAATTAATGGCTTTGCCGGAGATACAGGTATTAATGCAAAACTATCGACTGATGGAGCACATTTAGATTTAACCAGTCCCGATGGTTATGACATCGTGATCGATAAATTTGATTTACCCAACCAAAACAGAACGACCTTAAATGCAGCTAAAGCCGTTGCGATTGGTGGAATAAATCGTGCAAACGGTATTATAACAAGTACGGCACATGGTTTTTCCAATGGTGACGTTGTTGCAGGCACATTGGCACCAAACGAAGCAATGACAGGATTAATCGCTGGTAATCACTATGTTGTTACCGATGCAACGGCAGATTCTTTTAAATTGGCAACATTCGACGCAAATGGAACTGCTACGGCCGTACCCCTTGGGACCAGCAATAATACAGTTGCCGCGTCATTCAGAAAAGTTGAAAAAGCATTAAATGTGCAAACGCTTGACAGAGACGAAAATCTGAAGGGAACTCCTGTAGCTATCATGGATAAAGAGTTAGGCAATGATCAAAACCCCCCTCCTCTAAATTCCGTGAGATTAACTGGTCAAGTAATGTTTGAGTCACCAAATGTTTTTACCATAACGCCAAAAGATGATGAAAGCCTTTTTAGAGATGACCCAGAATCTGCTAGCTTGAGAAAGATATCAGATATGGACGTATTAAGTGTGAGAAATGCGCAGCGAATGATGTCTGCCGTTGATGGAGCACTTAGGAAAGTTGATGCTGAACGTGGTGACCTTGGTGCCACTATGAACAGAATGGAACATACAATCGATAACCTTTCGAATATCGTTGTTAATACGACAATCTCGCGTGGAAGAATTGAAGACGCTGATATGGCTGAGGAGTCGGTAAACCTCTCCAAGAGCCAAGTGCTTCAACAGGCTGCCACTGCGATGTTGGCTCAGGCGAACCAATCGATGCAATCAGTGTTAGATTTGCTCAGGTAATTGGAGAGCCTATATGAGTAACGAGTACGAGAATTTGTGTTTTCTGAGGTCAAGTTAAGAACGGCACAAATTTTCATAGTAAAGGTAAAATTAGGTTGTTGAAGCAACCCGGTTACAAGTGTAGGTCAAAACGACTTTGTTTCCGTTGTTTTACTGAGCCAGCATCGCAATGGCAGCCACTTTAATTTGTATTAAAGTAAATGGCGCCGTTTAAGTTTATGGAGGAGAGTACGACGCCATTGTTCCTGTGAATAAAAAAGCCTCCACACTTTATTATTATTATTCACTTTTATTCTTATTCCTCATACTCCCTTAAACTCTTTTGAGTCACCCAAACCCATTTCTAACAATTTAAGATCAATTTTATTTTCTTTTTCAAAAACTCTGCTGCTCAACATTTCCCTAGCGGCAGATTCCCGAGTATCTTTCGTTTCAATAAATCTAAGCCTTGTCTCTATAGATAGCTCGTCTATTGTGTTAAAGTAGTCATACATAGTCTTCCTCACTTTTTTTAAGATAAAACTCGATAACTCGTTAAAACACACTTTGTAAAGTGGCGCCGGAGATTTTATGGAGAGAAGTGGCGCCACCTATATATGGGGAAATCATTTTCCCACATTTCTTCTGAGCCTCTCCACGAGCTCATATCTTTTTTGTCAAACCCTACCCTGTTACAAGTTTAAGAGTTGCGTTTTTTGAGGCGTTTGCCTGCGCTAGCATAGCCGTTGCCGCCTGCATTAAAATTTGTGCCCTGGCTAGCTTGGCCGTTTCTTCCGCATAATTGGCATCCTCAACTTGTCCTTTTGCAGTAACCATTGATGATTTCATGTTTTCAAGATTAGCGATCGCACTTGTTAATCTATTAGATACGGCTCCGAAATTTCCACGTCTTGCGGATATAATAGATATGGCTGCATCGATACCTCCTAGGTATGCGGTAGCGTTACTACGGCTAGTTACACTCCCAGTCAAGGAAAGAGATCCCTGCAAGGAACTGTCTCTTGCTCCAATGCTTACCATACCTAATGTTACGTCTATATAGTTCGTCGAAGATGGGCCCAAGTGAAACCGGATTGGGGAATCCGCATCATATGTTCCTGTAAAGATATTAATTCCACCCCAACTGGTTTGGTCACCTATTCGTGAAATCTCAGTTTCCAAAGCGGTAACCTCCGTATCAAGAGCTGCTCTGTCAGCGTCTGTATTCGTATCACTTGACGCGGAAACCGCTATTTCACGCATCCGTAGTAACAAAGTATGCACTTCTTTGAGTGCACCTTCTCCCGTATCAACTAATCCTTGCGCATCATTGGCATTCCGGAGTGCCTGACCAAGTCCTGCTATCTCCTTAGCCATTCTTGTAGCAACGGCTAATCCGGCAGCATCATCTTTTGCACTATTAATTCTTTTTCCAGTTGAAAGACGAAGCATTGCTTCATCCATCATTGCCGCCGCTCTTTGCGCAGCAACCGCTGCGACCTCGGCTCCAGCATTTGTATTAATGCTCATTCCCATGTTTATAGCCCTCCATAACCAACTTGATGAAGAAAACGGCTATATAGAAAATTTGTTTAAAAAAAAATTAAAAAATTTTTTTTTTGTCAAAAACTGCCGGTATTTCTACCGGCAGTTTGGTTATCGAAGCAACCAGGTCAAGTGTTCGAAATTACATTATCCTTATTGGAATAAAGATAAAATGTTCTGTTTTGAAGCGTTTGCTTGTGCCAGCATGGCCATCGAGGCTTGCTGGAGGACCTGGGTTCGTGCCAGGTTGCTTGATTCTGCCGCAAAGTCCGCATCTTCTAGTCGTCCTTTGGCAACTGATAGGTTTGTCGAAACATTCTGCATATTAGCCATCGCGTGATCCAACCTATTCATTACCGCACCATATGTCGCTCTATCCTCTGATATGAGCGATATGGCATTGTCAATGGTAGGTATGTATTCTCTGGAGTTGTCTTGCGATGATACGTGATTATTTAGATTTAATCCATTATTATTATAAATGTCAAAAGGATCAATAGAGCCTATATTTACCTGAATAGTATCACCATTTCGAGGACCGATTTGGAACGTCGCACCGGTTTGGAACCCACCAGAGAGAAGCGTAATTCCTGCCCATGTGGTATCCTCTTGAATTCGCTGGATCTCATTTTCAAGTTGTTGGACCTCTGTCTGCAGCATTTCTCTATCAGCAGAGGTTACGGTTTCGTTTCCCCCTTGCACTGCTAATTCTCTCATTCGCAAGAGAAGTGCGTGTACTTGTTCGAGAGCGCCTTCAGCAACATTTAAAAGGCCTTGAGCATCCGATGCGTTTCTAATCGATTGATTTATGCCATTGATCTCA